>CAYJBL010000096.1:6353-6767 GCA_964368115.1 uncultured Bacteroidales bacterium | reverse complement strand
TTTTTATTACCACCAAATATTTTTTAAGCTTTTTTTAATCTTTTTTTTGTGGAAATCAATAATCTATTGATATTGCATCACTTAGACTATTGTTTTTTTTCTATTTTTTGTAAAGAAAAATAGAAAAAAATAATCTCCTATTTTTCCAACACTATATCATCATTATCACTCGGCAATTCAAAATCTGAAGCTTCTAGTCTATTTTCTACTAACTTAGATTGAAAACTTCTATTATTTAATATATCAACTGCTGTATATAGCGCATTTCGGAACGAGTTTTCATCTGCGATATTTTTTCCTGATATCTCGTATGCAGTTCCATGAGCAGGAGATGTTCTTACTATTGGCAATCCAGCAGTATAATTTACACCATCGTTAAATGCCAATAACTTAAATGGTAACAAACCTTGATCA
>CAYJBL010000096.1:3643-6343 GCA_964368115.1 uncultured Bacteroidales bacterium | reverse complement strand
GTACATCGCCAAAATTGCATCATATTTACTATATTCTGCAGACCCAAAAAATCCATCAGATGGAAATGGACCAAAAGCCATAATATTTTTTTCTTTTGCCTCAACTATTGCAGGTTGGATAATATCTCTTTCTTCATTTCCAATAACTCCATTATCTCCACAATGCGGGTTTAATCCCAATACAGCTATCCTTGGTTTACTTATTAGAAAATCATTTTTAAGACTATTATGCAAAACATGTAATTTTTTAACTATCAATTCTTTTGTTATTGTTTGCGTAATCTTACTAATTGGAATATGTTCAGTAACTACTCCTATTTTGATTCTACTATTCATTAGTATCATTAAATAATCACTTGTACCAAATTCATTTGCGAGATACTCTGTATGCCCAGCAAACTGGAATCCTGCAGATTGAATATTATTTTTATTTATTGGACAAGTAATAATTGCATCTATCTTTTTCAAGTGCAAATCTTCTGATGCTTTTTTCAGAGCTTGGTATGACGACAATCCTGCATCATTAGTAGATTTACCAATTTCGACCCTAATATCTTCCGAACTGCAGTTAATTATATGCATTGCTTTTGTTTTAGCTTCGTCTGCATCATTTATTGTACTTGTTTGAATATTTAGCTCTAATGCTTTTTTATAATATGCTAAAACTTTCGGAGATCCATATATTATAGGTATAATATTTTGCATTGTCTTGATATCTGAAAAAGTTTTTAAGACAATTTCATACCCTACACCATTTATATCTCCGTGCGTTATTCCTATTTTAATTTTATTCATACCCTTCTATTTGAATTTTTTCTGATTATTTAAAAGATAGTTAAATATTAACCTGACTCCAATACCTGTTCCTCCATTTCCTTTATACGAATTTGGTTTCTCTGTATAAGCTGGTCCAGCTATATCGAGATGCATCCAATTATAATCAGTAAAATGTTCTAAAAACTTTCCAGCCGTTATAGAGCCAGCATATCTACCTCCTATATTCTTTAAATCTGCAATATTTGATTTCAGTTGCTCTTTGTATTCGTCCCACAAAGGCAATTCTATTAATTTTTCCCAAACATTAAATCCTGATTGTTTTATGTTTTGTATTTCTTTTTCAGAATTACCCATAACTGCGATTGCATTTTCTCCAACAGCCACAACAGCGGCACCTGTCAAGGTTGCAATATCAATCACTAACTGTGGTTCATATTTTTTTGCATATGCCAATGCATCTGCTAGGATCAATCTTCCCTCTGCATCTGTGTTTAACACTTCTACTGTTGTTCCGTCGAACATTTTGATTACATCTTGAGGAACATATGCATCTGCACCTGGGCGATTGTCGGTTGCAGGCACTAAACCAATTATATTTAACGGCAAGTTTGCTTTTGCTATTGCGCACATTAAGCCAACTACAGCAGCGCCACCTGCTTTATCGCTCTTCATTGTTTCTAAAAATCCACTAGGCTTTAAATTTATTCCTCCAGTATCAAAGACCAAACCTTTTCCGACTAAGATAATTGGCTTTTCATTTTGTGCATTCGACGGATTCCAAGTCATTACACTAAATGTTGGCGGCTGAACACTTCCTTTATTGACAGCTAGCACTCCGCCCATTTTTAAACTTTCAATTTTTCTTTTATCAAAAATCTCAGTTTTAAATCCATATTGCTTTCCTAATGCTTCTATTTCTTCTCCTAATTTTGTTGCACTTAAATACGATAATGGTTCGTTTACTAAATCACGCGCATGATAAACTCCACATATTTGCGCATTTAGATAGTCTACTTCATTAGAATTCACGCTTTCATCAACTATATTAACAAGATTAATACTCGCTTCTTTTGCTGTTAAGTCTTTAAAATATTTATTAAATCTATAACAACTCAAAGCAATTCCTTCTGCAAGTTCAAGTGCAAAATTCGTTTTACTCAGATTTAAGATATTTATTTCTGATAATTTTAATTCATCTGCAATTTGTACTATTTTATATCCAGAATTCCTAATGTCCTCACACTGTTTTTCTTTTGTATTTTTATCATTCACCAAAACAACAAACGATGATTTGTAGTAGGAATTTATATGTACAAAGTGATTAGAATTATCTATCATTTTAGCTACAAATTCTATTTCTTGCTCTGTTAGTTGAGTTTTTTTTAAGGCATCTTTATGATCAATAATATAGACAACAGATTTATCTATGTTATATGTATTTGATTGTTTTATCATTATTATTTATTATTTAATTAACGTAATCTCCACGCTCTACAATTGTATATTTTTCATTATCGGTAATTATATAACCTATATCGTAGCAAAAGTAATATATATTTCCAGTACTAGTAGTATAAATATTTGTCATATAATCTGGATTAAATCCTGCCTTCAAAAGTTTTTCCTTTGAGAGTTTTTTCTCATTTCTGTCAAACAACTCTCTTAATATTCGTCTATTTGTTGTAAGTATACGATTTATTTGTCGGGTAAAATTGTTTGTATCTTGATTTTGTTTATTATTAAAAGTATTTCTACACTGATCGCAACAAAATTTTTTATCAATTCTACCACTAAACTCCATATTGCAAACTGGACAAATTTTCTTCATTTTACTCTGACTTTGAGGATTCTCCAATAAATTGATCTGATTTGTTCTTAAATAAAATATTAAAGGATGTTAAACTTCCATACGAACGAGTAATA
>CAYJBL010000096.1:0-3633 GCA_964368115.1 uncultured Bacteroidales bacterium | reverse complement strand
GAAGTCTATCTCTTACCATCACGATTTTCTTAAAAAACGTATCTATTGGCATTTCATATGGTTTTAAGTCTGTATTTCCAGGTTGTAATACAATTTTTCCACCACGCCATTTTTCTGCTATCTGTACATTTTCCTGAATATCAGAAAATTTACGTAAAATATTTATCAGACTTTGTTCTATCGTCTCAAAACTTACCAAATCATCGGGTTGTTCCATTTGGTCTATTACATCTAAGCCTTCGTACGATTTCATTATTTCACGCGTTCCATAATCCTTAAAAACAATCATATAAGAACCTGATTTTACTTGAATTACAACTCCAAATCCGTATTCTGGATGATTTACTCTCGAACCAATTCCCAATTCTGTATATTCCATAAATCCATTTATTTTATTCTGCGATAAAAATATAAAAAACTTTTGGAAAGATTAATAAAGTAACATATATTAATTACAACAAGCAAGTGAAAAAACTCACTTGCTTGTTGAGTTTGAATTATCTTTTTTATTATGCCTTATTTATAATGTATATGAGCTTTAGCTCATGTCTTAAAACAATAACTAATTATTTAATGTAACACTATATTCTGGCCATTGAGTAATTTCAAAATAACCATCTGTCAATTCTAAAGTATCTGAATGCCACAGAGCAAATTTAGCGGCAAGTTGAAGATCAAATGTTCCATATATAATATTATTTTCCTCTTTAGTTATCTCTAACTCTCCACCTACGGCATAATATGCAATCACAGACGGCAAATTGAGACTATCATCTGGCTGAGCTACATGCGCTGGGTCATATCTAACATCAAGCTCTGTATGAAGAAACTTCTTTTTCACGAACGTACTATCTTGAAACTTAATACTTATAACCCCATCCTGATGATCATTCAAGGGTGCTACAGGCTCTTCATCTAAAATATAAAGATTATTTGTTAACCAATAATTATACCTAACAAAATCTCCTGCTTGATTATAAACTTCAACTTTTTGAATTTGTGCGCCAAGAAAATCGATTTGCTTGCCATCCATCATTGCCTTAAAAATTTGCACCTTTGGTTCTTCTTTCTTGCACGATGTAAGTGCTACAAGAACTACTAAAAATGTTATTACTAGGTTTTTCATAAAATTACATTTTTCACATTACTATACATTTAATTTTCACACCTCAAACTTACAGTAAAAAATAATTTAATGCAAATTTTAAGCAAGAAATTTAATATATATATATATATATATATATGTGTGTGATAATCTGCAATTTACACAGCCACTCAATACTCTATTTCTACTAAATATAAGCCTTTTGCCGGTGCTGATTGACCAGCTGCTCCACGATTTTTTTGTTCGATTATTTTACAAAAATCTTCTATTGTAATTTTATTTTTTCCAACTTCTACTAAAGTTCCAACTATTGCACGAACCATATTTCGTAAAAATCTATCTGCCGAAATTATAAAAATCAAATCTTTATCTTTCAATTCAAATTTTGCCTTGTATATCTTACAATTATTGGTTTTTACATCGGTATGCAACTTGCTAAAACTTGTAAAGTCGGAATAATTGAACAATAAATTTGCTGCTTTTTGCATTTGCTCGACATCTAAATCTTTATTTAAAACCCACGCTGAATCATTTTTAAAAGGGTTTTTCTTTAGTGAGATTATATATTCGTAAGTTCTTGATTTTGCTGAAAATCTAGCATGAAAATCTGCATCTTTTTTTTGAATAGACAAAAATGCAATATCGAAAGGTAAGTATTTATTTAACTTATATACAGTATTTTCATTATAAATATTTTCCGAATCAAAATGAGCTACATAATTACTCGCATGCACACCAGTATCTGTTCGACCACAGCCTACAAATTCAATTTTGTCTTTGAACAATAATTCAAATGCATCTTCGATTGTTTGTTGCACAGTAATGGCGTTTGGTTGTTTCTGCCAACCATGATAATTTGTTCCTAAGTAAGATAATTCTGCTTTGTAACGCATTTTTTTAGGTTTATTATAAATTTTATTCGCAAAGGAAATATTTATTTATTGATTATCGTCAATATACAATTTTTTATTTACGATTTTCACAAAAGAACATAACACGCTAATATACAAATAAACTACAAACTAACACACAATTAATAAATTAAAAGAGACGTTGCACGCAACGCCTCTCACAATTTTTCGACATATTTTTTATAATCTTTATGACAATTCTGCCAAAGCATTTTTTATTCTGGTTATCGCATCTACAAGAATATCTTCGCTAGTTGCGTAAGACAAGCGCAAGCATTCTGGCGAGCCAAACGAATCTCCACCAACAGTTGCTACGTGAGCTTTTTCTAAAAGATATATTGCTAAATCGTCTGAAGTTTTTATTGTTGTTTTTCCATCAGATTTTCCAAAGTAATACGAGACCTCTGGAAATACATAAAATGCACCTTGAGGTAAGTTTGTTTTAATTCCTGGAATTTGTTTTAAATTATCTAAAACTAAATCTCGACGTTTATGGAACACTTTTACCATATCTTCAAATATTTCTGTTCCTGCATTCAGTGCGGCTTCTGCGGCTTTTTGAGCTATCGAACATACTCCAGAGGTAAATTGCCCTTGCAGTTTAGTTACTGCTTTTGCGATCCAAAGTGGAGCAGCAATATAACCTATTCTCCAACCAGTCATTGCATACGATTTAGAAACACCATTAACTACTACTACTTGATCTTTTAAAAACTCGAAACTTGCTATGCTTTGGTGTTTCCCACTAAAATTAATATGTTCATATATTTCGTCAGAAATAATAATAATATTTGGATGTTTCTTTAAAACATTCGCTATTTTTTCTAATTCTTCCGCAAAATATAAACTCCCTGTAGGATTAGATGGAGAGCTAAAAATCAAAGCTTTAGTTTTCGGAGTTATTGCTGCTTCCAACTGTTCTGCTGTCATTTTAAAATCAGAATCAATAGTGCATTTTATTTCTACAGGTGTTCCATCTGCAACTTTCACCATATCAGGATAACTTACCCAATATGGAGCTGGGATAATAACTTCGTCTCCTTTGTTAATTATCGACATAAAAACATTTATTATCGAATGTTTTGCGCCTGCAGATATTACAATTTGCGAAGGATCGTAATTAAATCCATTTTCGCGTTTCAGTTTATCTGCTACTGCTTTTCGTAACGAATCATATCCTGGCACTGGAGGATACTGAGTATAATTTTCGTCTATCGCTTTTTTTGCGGCTTCTTTAATTACATCTGGCGTATTAAAATCAGGTTCGCCTATACTTAAATTAATTACATCATAACCCTGAGCTTTCAGCTCTCTACTTTTTTGTGTCATAGCCAAGGTAGCCGATACTGCCATGCTATTCAATCTTTCTGATGTTTGTTCCATGATCAATTTTTGTTTATAAAATAAAAAACAAATATACTATCATAAATTAAAATTTATAACTATTCGACAAATAAAAACTTACCTATGGAAAAAATTTACTCCTTATGAGAGTAGGTATTCTTTTGTTGTTACAAACTCTTTTTTAATTTTGTTTTTCGCCTACCATACGAAATTAAAAAATTGTAATGTATATTTGCAGACATTAAAATTATTTTTGGTTATGGTAGAAATTTT
>CAYJBL010000095.1:5091-6993 GCA_964368115.1 uncultured Bacteroidales bacterium | reverse complement strand
TAAATCAGGATATTGATTTTTTAATCTAAGTAATGTATCATTAATATTAAGTGCAAAATTTTCTATTTTTTGCTTCATAATTAATTATTATGGTTTTGTTTGAACACTTCTAGACGTTGAGAAAGAAGTTCCATTTTTTGAGGTGTAATTTGAGATACACATGCTCTAAGTCCTTCGTTGCGAAGACTACCAGTATGGTTTAATGAAATTGCACTAATACCATAGTATAGTAATTCTTTTACTAGTTCGCCGCCAGAAAAACCAGGATAAGATATTGTAAAATAGAATCCATCTGCTATGTTTTCATCTAAATCTTTATCGTAAACGATGCTAAATCCAGCGTCTGTAAACATTTCTTTCATTTGTTTTGCGCGACTTTCATATTCTTTAACATCTTCGATAAAGTTGAATTTGCCATCGTTAGCAGCTTTAAGCATTGCTGCAAGTCCATATTGTGCCGAATGTGTTGCTCCAGAGCTTAATGCATAAATAATTCTTAATACAAATGTGTATCCAAAACCAGCGCATCCAAAGCGTTCGACTAGGTTTGAGTATTCGCGTTTGTATACAGAATCTGACATCGCAACAATTGCAATTCTTTGTCCAGCATAGCTAAAAGCTTTAGACCCAGAGATAAGCATAATGTAATTCTCGGTGTAATTAGCAACTGATACTTGATAAGGTGCTTTGCCTGGATGGTATAGATCTCTTCTAAAGTCCATAGCAAAATATGCTAAGTCTTCAATTACAAGAGTATCATATTTATTTGCAACCTCTCCAATAATTTTAAGTTCTTCGTCGGTAAGACATATCCAGCTAGGATTATTTGGATTTGAATATATAATACAATTTATATTACCTTTTTCGAGGTATGATTCTAATTTGCTACGAAGTGCTTCTCCTCTAAAATTGTATATATCAAAACCATCATATTTATATCCCATTACATCAAACTGTTGTTTTTGAACAGGAAAACCAGGGTCAATAAAAAGGGCGGTGTCTTTGTTTTTATCAATATTTGCGCAAAGCATAAAAACTGCATATGCACCTTGCATTGAACCAACTGTTGGAACGCATGATTCTGGAGAAACATTGATGTTCATGAAGTTTTTTATAAATCTTGATGCTTCATTTTTTAATTCAGTAGCTCCATCAACCATTGGATAATCAGAAGCAACACCTTTTTTTAGAGCTTCTATTTCTGCATTTATACCAATTTCTGGTGAACTAAGACCAGGAACACCCATTTCCATACGTACAAAATCAGTACCCGATGAATTTTATTTACTAATCCAACAATTTCACGTATTGTTGCGTCTCCCAAATCTTTTAATCCAGATTTTTCAATCTCTATATTAACAACTTCCGAGTTTATAGGTGTGTTTTTCATACTATTAATTATATCCTTATTTTATCGCACAATAATAATTATTTTATAAATTATTATTGTATAAATTTGTATTAAATTTTTTCTGTTTCTAGCTCTGTTTTTATCAAATTAAATTCTTTTTGATAACCACTATATAAAAATTGAATTAAATGTATAGAAGTATCCTGAAAAGATTCTATTTGAAAAAGGCTTCTAATATTATATTTGTCGTACCCAATGTAGTACGTTGGAGCTTTATCGTAATAAAGGCTTAATTGTCCGCGATGTATTTCCCAATTAAAACTATCGTTGGATTGCTCAGTATGATAAAATGATACACCTCGATCACTGTCAAGAAATAAATATGTAGGGATTGTATTAATTCGTTCGTTTTCAGAATCTACAGGTGTCCAATACCCTTTGATTTTTTCCTCCCATTCTATATCAGTTTCGGTTTTTTTACAGGAAATAGTACTGAAAATAATCATAGAAATGATTGTAAACGAAATGATTTGCTGAATATTTAATTTAAA
>CAYJBL010000095.1:0-5081 GCA_964368115.1 uncultured Bacteroidales bacterium | reverse complement strand
CACATTAGTTTTTGCTCGTCGCTATAAAATATTTTATTGTTATAAAACAGCCATTGAATGACTTTTATTGTTTTAGATTCGTCAAAATCTAATTTGTCAATCAATTCGTTAAGTAAACATGCGTGCAAAGATATTTCAGTTTTTATTTTCTCCAAAATTATATCGAATTCATATTTGCTTAAGCCTAGTTCATTTCTTTTTGTACACACGTCACAATTACCACATCTATCAGAATTATTTTCACCAAAATACGATAACAATTGTTGACTTCTACACTTATTGCTACTGAAAGCATAATTTAGCATAGACTCCATTCTATTAATAATTCTATTTTTATGTTCGTCTAATTCTTTTTTACTATAAGTTATAGATTTTATTTCGAGTCGTTCTGTGCATAGGTGAATTAATGGTTTTTTGATACGTGGTATGTATTGTATAATTTTGTATGTTCGAAGTGTTTTTAATACATCAATTACTGTTTCGATATTTCTATCTATTTTCTTAGCAAGATACTCTTCGCTAATATTTATAAAATTAGTGAATATTCCAGAGTATGTGCGTAATAATATTTTTATAAAACCATCTAATTTCCCATTTGCTACTTGAAATCTGTAAAGATCATCCCTGTTGACAGTAAACATTATTCGAGAGGTAGTGTTTGTATCTTCAACGTAATTTAGCAAACCAATTGTAGTGAGCGTTTTTATAGAGTTATATGTTGATATTACATCAAATTTAAATTTTTTTGCAAAATCGAAAATATCAAAAATTCCATCATAATTTTTCCCTTCTCCAATAGGGATGGCTAAATAATTACATATAGAATTGTAAACATCAAAAACTTTATCAAGAGGTGGAAAAGAGGTGCTTATGTTTTTTTTGAATTGAGTCATATCAGAATTGTTGACAATCAAAAATGCCCATGCTTTTTTGCCGTCCCTGCCAGCGCGGCCAGCTTCTTGAAAATATGCTTCGGGAGAATCGGGTAAATCCATGTGAACAACAAGTCTAACATCTGGTTTGTCGATTCCCATTCCAAAAGCATTTGTGCACACCATTATTCTTATTTTGTTTTGCTGCCACATTTGCTGTTTATGGCTTCTTGTTTCAGAATCCAAACCTGCGTGGTAAAAATCGGCAGATATATTATACCTTTGAAGCAATAATGCATATTCTTTTGTGCGTTTACGGTTGCGTACGTAAACAACAACACTACCATCTATTTTTGTAATTAGTTTAAAAAGTAATTTTATTTTATCCTCAGTGTTTGAAACATAGTAAACAAGATTTTTTCGTTCGAAGCTTTTTTGGAGAACATTTTTTTCTTTAAATTTTAACCTAAACTGTATGTCATCAACAACTTCAGGTGTTGCAGTTGCGGTAAGTGCTAGAATAGGAGTAAAGGGAAGTTCGTTTTTTATTTTAGCAATTTCTAAATATGCAGGTCTGAAATCGTATCCCCATTGAGAAATGCAATGAGCTTCGTCTACTGTTATTAAATTTATGTTTATTTGTTTGAGTTTTTCAAGAAAATAAGCGTTGTTGAGTCTTTCTGGAGATAGGTATAAAAATTTGTAATCACCATTAATTACATTATTGAAACATATTTCAATTTCGTGGCTAGTCATACCAGAATAGATTGCAACAGCTTTGATCTTTCGTTTTTGGAGATTTTCTACTTGATCTTTCATTAGAGCAATAAGAGGGGTGATGACCAAACATACGCCTGGGGTAGAAAGGCTATATACTTGAAATGTAATTGATTTTCCTCCTCCAGTAGGCATTAGTCCAAGTGTATCTTTCCCAGATGCGACAGACTCGATAATTTCTTTTTGAGGGTCTCTAAATTTATCGTAACCCCAATATTTTAATAATATTTCTTCAAAAACTGGCAATTGTGTATTGTGCTTTTTACAAAAGTAGAAAAACTTTTTGAAGAACATCTAAAAAAATATACCTTTGGGGAATTTTTTAACTTATTATAAGAGCACGCAATGATGAAAGAAAATAATAAAATTTTATTTGATGGATTAACATTTGATGATGTATTGCTAATTCCAGCATACTCAGAGGTGTTACCTTCGCAAGTAAATTTAATAACGAAATTTTCGAGAAATATAATATTAAACACTCCAATTGTTTCTGCAGCAATGGACACAGTAACAGATAGCAAAATGGCAATAGCTATGGCTCGTTATGGAGGAATAGGAGTTATTCATAAAAATATGACTATTGATCAGCAGGCGTGGCATGTTAGACAGGTTAAAAGAGCTGAAAATGCAATGATACTAGATCCAATAACAATGAATATTGGAGAGAATGTAGGCAGTGCAAAAAGAATGATGGTTGAGTTTAATATTGGAGGTCTTCCAATTGTAGACAATAATGGTGTACTTAAAGGGATCGTGACTAACAGAGATTTACGTTTTCAGACAGATATGTCGAAACCAATAAGTTCTGTAATGACTAGTAATGAGGATATTATTAAAACAGAATTAAGTATTGATTTAGAGCAAGCAAAAGAAATATTCTTGAAACATAGGATAGAAAAACTTCCAGTTGTAGATAAAGAAAATAGGCTTGTAGGTTTGATTACATATAAGGATATTACAAATGCAGCTGATTGTCCAAATTCATGTAAAGATCAAAAAGGTCGATTGAGAGTAGCGGCAGCAGTTGGCATTAGTGCTGATACATTTGATAGAATGAATAGCTTAGTAGAAGCAGGTGTTGATGCAATTGTAATAGATACAGCTCATGGGCATACAAAAAATGTAAATGCTTTATTGAAAGAAGCAAAAAAAATGTTTACCAATATTGATATAGTTATAGGAAATATCGCAACTCCAGAAGCTGCAAAATTATTGGTTGACAATGGTGCAGATGCAGTAAAAGTTGGAATTGGACCAGGTTCTATATGTACAACTAGAGTTGTCGCAGGCGTTGGTGTTCCACAGTTATCAGCAATAATGAATGTTGCAGGAGCATTAGATGGAACAGGTGTGCCAATTATTGCAGATGGTGGAATTAGATATTCTGGAGACATTGTAAAAGCTATTGCGGCAGGAGCAAGCAGTATTATGGCTGGAGGTTTATTTGCAGGAACAGAGGAAGCTCCTGGGGAAACAATAATTTATAATGGCAGAAAATTTAAAAGCTATAGGGGCATGGGATCTGTGGAAGCAATGCAATTAGGATCTAAAGATAGATATTTTCAAGATATGGAAGACGATATCAAAAAATTAGTGCCTGAAGGCATATCAGGTCGTGTTCCATATAAAGGAACATTAGAAGAAGTTATATATCAGCACATCGGAGGACTGAAGGCTGGAATGGGATACTGTGGAGCAGCAAATATTGGCGATTTACACGAAAAAGCAAAATTTGTAAAAATAACATCAAATGGTGTGGTAGAAAATCACCCTCACGATGTTGCAATTACACGCGAAGCTCCTAATTATTCAAGAATGGATTAATAATAAGAAAATGAGAAAAATATTAATATCTGCAATACTTTTAATATCTTCTTTTTTTGCTTTTTCACAAGAACAAATACTTTTGGAAATAAATGATTGCAAGATAGAAGCAGGAGAGTTTTTACATCTGTACAAAAAAAATAATGTCGATGATATGTCATACGAAAGTATGAAAGAGTATATGGATATGTTTATAGATTTTAAACTTAAAATATACGAAGCTCAGCAGTATGGTTTAGATACATTAGCGGCATTTAAAAATGAACTTAATGGCTATAGAACACAACTCGCACAACCATATTTATCTGATAAAACTTTAGAAGAAGAAGCTGCATTAGAAACTTATGAGAGAATGAAATATGATATTGATGTAAGTCATATTCTTGTGAAATTAAGTGCAAGTGCAAATGATGAAGATACTTTAAAAGCATGGAACGAAATACTTGATATACATAGTAAATTAGAAAAAGGTGCTTCGTTTGAAGAAACAGCATTGCAATATTCAGATGATGAGTCGGCAAAAACAAATAATGGAAATATTGGGTATAGAACAGTTTTTGGTTTGGTGTATGAATTTGAAACAGTGATGTATAATACTCCAGTAGGAGAGTTTTCAGAGCCATTTAGAACTAGATTTGGTTATCATATTTTAAAAGTTAATGATAGAAGAGAGGCAAAAGGACAGTATAAAATTGCTCATATTATGCGTCTTGCTCCTCAAAATTCGGGTTCTCAGTTGAAAAATGATGCTAAAAACAAAATTGAGGAAATTAGAAATAGAGTATTGGCAGGTGAAGATTTTGCAGTACTTGCAAAAGAATTTAGCCAAGATCGTAGAACAGCAGAAAAAAATGGAGAATTAGGCTGGGTATCTGTAGGAGGGAAATTGATCAAAGTATTCGAAGTTGCTGTTTTCGAACTTGATACTATTGGTGCTGTTTCACCAGTTTTAGCGACAAGTTACGGATATCATATTATTAAATTATTGGAAACGAAACCAATAAAACAATATGATGAAATTAAAAGCGATTTGATAGGAAAAATCGTAAATACAAATCGTACGTTAAAAGGCAGAGAAGCTGTAATTAAAAGATTGAAACAAGAAAATAATGTAGAAACATACGAGAAAAACTTAGATAAAATATATGAAATAGTTACAGATGATTTGTTTGCAGGAACTCTCATAATTGATACTACTTTAGATTTATCTCGCAATTTGTTGAAAATATCAGATACCTTCTATACTCAACAAGATTTTATTAATTATTTGATGAAATTTAATAGAAAACAAGAAAAACAAGACATAAATAAATTAATAAAAATGTTTTTCAGTTCATTTGTAGACAAACAATTATTGACATATGAGGAGAAAATGTTGGCCAATAAATATCCAGAATTTAGATATTTGCTAAATGAATATCATGATGGAATATTGTTGTTTGAGTTGACAAATAAGTTTGTGTGGACAAAAGCAATTGAGGATACAGTTGGAATCGAGAAATTTTATAACGATAATAAAGACAACTATATGTGGGATGTTCGTTATGATGTGAAAATCTTTGAGTGTAAGGATGAAAAAACTCTATCGAAATTAGAAAAAAAGAT
>CAYJBL010000094.1:3152-7059 GCA_964368115.1 uncultured Bacteroidales bacterium | reverse complement strand
CTGCAGCAAAAAAACCATGAGCAATAGGTTTTCCGAATGGTGTTTTTGCAGCATAATCGGCATCTAAGTGAATAGGATTGCAATCTCCTGAGCAATCAGCAAAAGCTTGAACTTCTGCCTGAGTAAAACGAACTTTTTCACTATAAGTATCGTGAAGTTTTATTTTCGTATCCATAATAATTTTCTGTTTAATTTAACATTTACATTTGCGAATATACAAAAATAATTTTGTTTCTAAATCACACATTCAAATTTACACTTAAAAATAAAATTATGTATTTTAGCCACAAATAATAATATATATGTTTTTATGCAAAGTTTAGATAAACTATTAAATATTGAATACCCAATTATAATGGCTCCGATGTTTTTGGTTTCAAATCCAAAAATGGTAAAAATTGCTTTAGACAACGGAATTACTGCTGCAATTCCTGCTATGAATTTCAGGAAAATTGAAGATCTATCGCAATGCATCTCAAATATTAAATCTATTTCAGACAAGGCATTTGGCATCAATCTAATCACCAATAAATCTAATTCTAAGCTTAAACAACAACTTAAAACACTTTTAGATAATCCTCCGAGTTTTATTATTTCTTCTCTAGGTAGTCCAAAGCAGTTAATACAAGAAGCGCATAAAATTGGTATTAAAGTTTTTTGCGATGTAACTAATTATAAATATGCTCAAAAAGTTGAAGATTTGGGGGCAGATGCAATTATTGCTGTAAATTCATCTGCTGGTGGTCACTCTGGGACAATTGATAGAGACGTCTTACTCCGTGAACTAACTGAAAAATGTAAAATTCCGATTATCAATGCAGGGGGGGTTGCAACAAATAACGATTTAAAACATGTTATTAGCATTGGGGCTTCTGGGGCATCTATCGGGACGATATTTATAGCATCTGACGAATGCGAAGTTTCTGACGAATACAAAAATGCATTAATTAAGTATGGAAAAAATGATATTGTATTAACGAGCAAACTATCTGGGTCTCCTTCAACTATCATAAACACTCCATATGTACAAACAATTGGTACGAAAGCCAATATTCTTGAAAAACTCATTCAGAACAATTCAAAACTCAAAAAAATTGCAAAAGCAATAATTATGAATAATGCAAATTCAACATTAAAAAAGGCTGCTTTTAGTACTACTTACAAAACTGTCTGGTGTGCAAGCTCTTCTATTGAAGAAATTAAAGAAATCAAACCTTTATCTAAGATTATACGTGAGCTTGTGGATGAAATTTAGAAAACAGAAATTTAAACATACAAAAAAACGGCTGTCTATCATAAGTTAAACAGCCGTTTTCTATTTAGTATAATTATTATTTTAGACTTATCAATTTTTGCCCTTTTGCAACAATGTCGCCTGGAGCAACATGAATTTTATCTACAATACCAGATTGAGGAAATTTCATTTGATTATTCATTTTCATCGCCTCAATAATTAACATATCGCCTGCTTCATTGACAACATCTCCTTCTTTTACTAGAATTTCGACAACAGTACCTGGAATAATAGAAGTAATTATTCTACCATCTGGATGTTCCCATTTTACTTTTTTATCATAAGATGGCGACGAGTGCGTTGTATATTCAACTTCGTCAATATTTATTTTAATTTGCTTATTTTCCATAATTCAATTTTTAAAATGGAGGCACACCATGTTTTTTATCTACTCTTGTTGATGTTTTGTTCTCACAAACCAATAACGAGTGAATTAACATTTTGCGAGTTTCTGCTGGTTCTATTACAGAATCAACATATCCACGAGCTGCAGCAACGTATGGGTTTGCAAAACGTTCTTTATATTCTTCAACTTTTTGTTTGCGCATTTCTTCAGGATTATCTGCTCCCATTATTTCTTTTCTAAAAATAATATTTGCTGCTCCTTGAGGTCCCATTACAGCGATCTCTGCTGTTGGCCATGCGTAAACGAAGTCTGCTTGTAAATGACGTGATCCCATAGCAATGTATCCTCCTCCATAAGCTTTGCGTAAAACTATTGTAATTTTAGGTACACTTGCTTCACTATATGCATAAAGCACTTTTGCTCCATGACGAATAACACCTGCATGCTCTTGATCTACTCCTGGTAAATATCCTGGTAAATCTACAAATGTTACTATAGGAATATTAAATGCGTCACAATAACGAATAAACCTTGCTGCCTTATCCGACGAATCTACATCTAAAACACCTGCTAAATAATATGGTTGATTAGCAATAAAACCTACTGTTTTACCTTCAACTTTACCAAAACCAACAACAATATTTTGAGCAAATTTTTCTTGAACCTCAACAAAATCAGAATTATCAATTACCGATTTTATTACCTCTCTAACGTCATAAGGTTTTGTTGGATCAACAGGAACTATTTCGTTAATATTTATGTTTAAAGTTGGCTCTACGACATTATCTCTTTCTTTTTGTCCATCATTGTTATGAGGAATAAAAGACAATAATTTTCTAATTTGACCAAAACATTCATTTTCACTTTCTGCAAAAAAATGAGCGTTACCCGTAATTTCGCTATGAACACGAGCTCCACCAAGATCTTCCATCGAAATTTCTTCGCCTAGTACTGTTTTTATTACCTCAGGACCTGTGATAAACATTTTAGAAACTTTATCAACAACAAAAACATAGTCTGTAAGAGCAGGAGAATAAACTGCACCACCTGCACATGGGCCTAAAATAACTGAAATTTGAGGGATGTAACCACTAGCTTGAGTATTTCTAAAGAATATTTCGCCATATCCAGCAAGAGCACTTACTCCTTCCTGTATTCTTGCGCCACCCGAATCGTTAATTCCAACTAGAGGAACTCTCATTTTCATAGCAACGTCCATAATTTTAGTTATTTTTTTTGCATGCATGAAACCAAGTGAGCCTCCCGAAACTGTAAAATCTTGAGCAAAAACGCATACAGGCTTTCCGTCTACGGTTCCTGTTCCAATAACAACACCATCGCCATTTAATACCTGATCAATCATCCCAAAGTCGCGAGCTTCATGCTGCGCAAACAAATCGTACTCGTTGAATGAACCTTTATCTAATAAAAGATCTATTCTCTCTCTAGCCGTTAATTTTCCTTGACTTTTTTGTTTTTCAATTGCTTTTTCTCCTCCGCCAAGCATTACTTCTTGTCGTTTTTGAGCTAAAGCCTCTATTTTTGTATTCTTACTCATATAATTATAAGTTTAGTTTAACAAATTATTTCTCAGTAAAAAAGTAATCACACTTCTTCACCAATATTATCCTACACAAAAGTAAGATTATTCACTTTACTAACTACAAAAAAAGCAAGAAAATCAAAATAAACTCTTTCTCTATTTTTATATTTATGAACTTTTATTCCTTAATAAATTTATGCGTATATTTTATTTTGGAGTAGTAATATATATTCCTATTGCGATAATAGTATATAGTATATTCGGAATCCAAACAGAAAATATTGCACTAAAAGTTCCGCTGATTGCAAATACAGTTGAGAATCGCATAAAAAGAATATACGTAAAACTCAATAATAATCCTATTCCAATATTTATTCCTAAACCGCCTCTTACTTTTCGTACCGACAATGCAAATCCAATAAGGGTAAGAATAAAGGTAGAAAATGGATTTGCAAATCGAGAGTATTTTTCTATTTCACTTAATACAATTGCCGAGGTACCAGATAACCGTTGGTCTTCGATATGTGCATCCAATTCTTTTTTACTCATTCCCTCAACTGCAACGACTTTTACATTTAAATCTTTTGGCACAAGTCTAAATAGAGTATCTAATTGTTGCCCCGAAACTAAGTTTTCATTATCGCCATCAAAAGTTCGGATATAATAATTACGTAGAGTCCACGTATTTTTCACAGTATCCCACAACATCATTTCTGCACTTAAT
>CAYJBL010000094.1:0-3142 GCA_964368115.1 uncultured Bacteroidales bacterium | reverse complement strand
CTTCAACTCTATTCCATCAAATTTTTCAAGAGTCATTCTTATGCCAGTATTCCGTGTTCTGTTATAAGTTTCTACAAAAAAATAAACCCCAGGTTCTATTTGTCTGTGAATATTAAATTCTGCCATACTATGATTGGTAGTTCTAATATACTGATTTGTAAATTCGGATAGCTGTCTATTTGCATTTGGAATAATATAATTTCCAAGAAAAAATGTAAAACCAGCAATTATTGTCGCCGAGAATAAATAAGGTAATAACAATCTATTTAAACTTATTCCACTGCTAAACATCGCAATAAACTCTGTTTTAGATGCTAATTTTGATGTGAAAAATATCACTGAAATAAATACAAATAGCGATGAAAATAAATTTGCGAAATATGGAATAAAATTAAGATAATAGTCATTTACAATAGTTTTAAATGGAATTTCTTTATCAATAAAATCATCCATTTTTTCTGAAATATCAAAAATTACTGCTATACATAAAATAAGAATTAAGGCAACAACATAAGTTCCCAAAAATTTCCTCATTATATATAGGTCTATTATTTTCACTATTTACAATCTAATATCTAATCTTTTAAGCATTGTATTTTTCCACGAGGTAAAGCTACCTTGAACAATATGCTTTCTTGCCTGTTTCACTAAATTTAAATAAAATCCAAGATTGTGAATACTTGCGATTTGTGCACCTAATAATTCGCCTGAAATTATCAGATGTCTTAGATATGCTTTTGTATAAAAAGTATCTACAAATGTAGTTCCATCTGGGTCTATTGGAGAGAAATCTCTTTCCCACTTTTTATTTTTTATGTTTATTGTTCCATTCATTGTAAACAGCATTCCATTTCGAGCGTTTCGCGTTGGCATTACACAGTCGAACATATCTACTCCACGAGCTATTCCTTCCAACAAGTTTTGTGGCGTTCCTACTCCCATCAAATACCGAGGTTTATCTTTAGGAAGTATTTCAGTTACTGTTTCTGTTATTTCATACATCATTTCTGTTGGTTCACCAACCGATACGCCACCAATTGCATTTCCTTCGGCTCCAATATTTGCAATAAATTCGGCAGATTTTTTCCGTAAATCACTATAAACCGAACCTTGTACTATTGGAAAAAATGTTTGGCGATATCCATACAAAGGCTCTGTGTTACAGAAATGTTCGTAACCTCGTTTTAGCCATCTATGAGTCAAATCTAAAGATTTCGAAGCATAATCATAATCACATGGATACGGAGCACATTCGTCGAATGCCATCATAATATCTGCTCCTATTTTACGCTGTATATCTACAACATTTTCTGGAGTAAAAACATGCTTTGAGCCATCAATATGACTCTTAAACACAGCACCTTCCTCTGTTAGTTTGCGATTTCCTGATAGCGAAAAAACTTGAAAACCACCACTATCTGTTAAAATTGGCTTATCCCAACCATTAAACTTATGCAATCCACCTGCTTGATATATCGTTTCTACACCTGGTCGTAAATATAAATGATATGTATTTCCAAGTATTATTTCTGCTTTAATGTCGTTTTTTAATTCTGGAATGTGAACACCTTTAACCGTTCCTGCTGTTCCAACAGGCATAAAAATTGGTGTTTCTATTGTTCCATGGTCGGTATGTATCAACCCGCTTCTTGCAGAAGATTCCGCATCGTTATGTTCAATTATAAATTTCATAATATTCTTCTTGCAAAAATATACAATATTTCTGTGCTAGCATACAAATACAATGATAGTTATAAAATAAGTATTTTTAATAACTCTATTTCCTCAATATACTAATTACAAATAAAATACCATATAAAATAGATTAAATAACATATATTCGTTTTTTTCAGTATTTGTTTTTAGCTATTAAAATAAATATATTTGCATTCTAAATTTTCATATAAACACTTGCGCAATAATCATGGAGTACTTTAACGAATTACTAACTATTCTCAACGAGATGTCTCCTTTTCTTTTGTTAGGATTTCTTATCTCAGGGTTATTGCATGTATATGTTCCTCGAACACTTTACACAAAATTTTTACAAAAGAAAGGATTTAAGTCCGTAATTGGAGCTGCGCTTTTGGGCGTCCCTCTTCCTCTATGCTCGTGTGGCGTGATACCTACTGCAATTTCATTAAAAAAAGAAGGTGCTTCAGACGGATCGACAGTAGCGTTTTTGGTTGGAACTCCACAAACAGGAGTAGATTCTATTTTAGCTACTTACTCTCTATTGGGATTACCATTTGCAATTATCCGCCCAGTTGCAGCGTTTTTTGTTGCAATATTCAGTGGCATACTTGTCGATAAATCTAAAAATAACACACCGATTGCTAACAATAAAAATTCTAATATTGTCTGTGGGTGCGGTTGCGCACACTCACACGACCAAAAACCTAAGAAAAAAAGCATCTGGAATGCTCTAAAATACGGGTACATTGACATGATGCAAGATTTTGGAAAATGGCTTATTATTGGCTTACTGATAGCAGCTGCCATTACCGCGTTTATCCCTGATTCGATTTTTACACTATTTAAAGATTATTACTTTTTAAATATTCTTTTAATTCTACTGATTTCCGCTCCAATGTACATTTGTGCAACAGGATCAATTCCTATTGCATTATCTCTGATGCTCAAAGGAATATCACCAGGAGCCGCATTTATTCTTTTAATGGCTGGCCCTGCAACAAATTTTGCATCTTTGTTTATTCTTCACAAAGAAATTGGAATGCAAAAAACTCTAATATACTTACTATCAATAACAATTGGAGCAATTGTGTGTGCTTTAATTATTGATTTTGTTTTCCCACAAGAATGGTTCTCTTCAATTTCTGCATTATCAATTTGCGGTCATGATCACAGCCATGATCACGCACACGTAGCTTGTAATCATGGACCTATCTGGTGGCAAACAACGACTAGTGTAATTTTTATTAGCTTATTTATTACTGCTTTTACATTAAAATATCTAAAACGAAAAAAAATACAAAAAACTGATAATAATAATACATTATAAAAAATTTATTTATGAAAGGAAGAAATTTATTTAGCATTGCACTTATTGCTATCATGTTGCTATCATGTTCAACTGGCGAGAAAAACCAAACATCAACAACCAATTCACAAATCGGTAAAA
>CAYJBL010000093.1:1476-7065 GCA_964368115.1 uncultured Bacteroidales bacterium | reverse complement strand
AAAACTGTTTTAAGATATCGTCAAAATTTTCAGTTTTGTATTTTTCACCATTGCTACTTAGTGATGAAGTTATAAATTTCAAACGTTTATCCGATAATTTTGTTTCTAAGCGAGTTACAAATCGTTCAAAATCACCATTATATGGGCCTCCGGAAGCTTTCGTTGCACTCGATTGATTTGCAATGGCAAATTTAACTATTTCATTAAGATACACATCCTCAGGGTTTCCAATAACAGTGCCATCGTCTCTTTTAGGAGAATTGAAATCTTGTTCTTTTTTACTTAGGACTTCTGTATTTTTGTTTTTTATATATCTATATACCTCATTTATGTCAAAATATACTGGTGTATCATAATTTATATTTTCCATTTCAGGATTATGTTTTTCTTTACTTAATATAACAGCCCTTTTGAATTGAGAAATTTGATTATGTGAATTCATTTCATTGCTTTCAATAAATAATGTTTCTAATTCTTGCGAGTTCATAAGCCAATAAGGTAAAGATAGTTTTTCGACATCTAAACTATTTAGGTTAAAACTTTGTTCGTTTGCTAATGTAAATGCCGATTGGTATTCAGAATGAATATCAAATATAATAATATGAGAATTCTTCAATTTATCTGTATTTTCATTGATTCCATCTTTTATTTGCATTATGTTTTGCAGTAAGCGAGCAACAGCACATGATTTGCCCGAACCTGTAGAGCCAACTACTGCAATATGTTTTCCAAAAAACTTGTTACCATCTACATAATAATTCACGGCATCATTATTTGTTAGTGTTCCGATTTTAAATGAAAAATTATCATTACTACTAAAAATAGCATTTATTGTTTCATCTTCCGGCAAATATGCAGGTTCAGTAGGCGATGGCAAATTAACACCACCTTGTCTAAATATTATACCTTCTTCACTTTCCACGTAACTTCCAATAGGAGAGCAAGTTACTGTATATCTAATGGTTTCAGCATCTGAGGATTGTACGGCCGAAACATTTTGTATGGATGCAAGTATCTTCACTTTATTACCATCTTCTATAGTTACGTATTTCGAAATTTTAATTTTAGATTTATATTTTTCAAATATTTCAATGCTATTCAACATTATCTGAATATTACCCGAATTGCTATTTATTACTTCACCAATTTGAACCATGCTAATTCACCTCCCAAGTTTTATCTAAACCAATTAAATATCTAAGAACCTGCATATCTTTTATGTCAAGTTTTTCTGTTATAAAATGACTACTTACTAACTCTCTATTTATACTACCTATTATATAACTTTGATTAACATTACACGATTCCAATATGTCACTGTTAATATTCTTTAAAAGTGTGATTTTACATATAAAATCGCTTGCACAATCTGTGTCGTTTACAAAACTACTCGCAACAAATCTGTTTGCAACGTTTCCACTATTAATTGACTTTTGATACCGGTGCAAGCTTAAAATAACATTGTTCATTGTTTCTTCACTATTGTCACCAAAAATAAATATAGGTGGTTTTTGTAGCGTTTTCTTTTTGAAATATTTTTCAGTATAATCATATATAAAAGGACCCATACTACCTGCATTTCTTTCTAAAAAATCATCAGAAAACACAAATGATCTTACCGAAACATTGGGAGCAAATAGACTTGATAAGTGAGTTTTTTTACTCTTTAATATTTGCGATTTATTTATGGCTGCAAGAGACCATTTGCTTATAAGAATAGATTTTTGTGTACCCAGATATTCTAATAACTCTGTTTTAGTTATTTTTCGTTCATTTATATCTGTTTTTGACGAAAGTTCAGAAATTAAAGCAAATGCATTTGGGTAATATAAATTCTTTGACGTTTCATCATCGGAGTATTCTCTTAATTTTTCAACTATATTTTCTTGCAATGTATCAAATTTGGTTGCTTTGCTATATTTAAAACAGCTCCAAAACGCTTGAACATCCACACAAAACATCAAGCTTTCCCGATTGTTTTTATAATATGTACATAACTTTTCTTTTTCTTGTTTTGTCTTTTTAGGTTTATTGGCTATAGCCAATATATCCTTGTCGGTTATAGCATAAATCCGATGAAAATAATAAATCTGAATTTCTTTGTTCGTAGTGTTGCCTATAAATTCTAAAAAAGTATCCAGTTCTATTTTTTCAACATTTTCTGCATAATAAGCAAATAAAATATAATTTACACTTTTCCCTATAATTTTGCATTCGTTATGATGGCATAGCATCTCTAAAATAGGTTCAGCAACATTTGAGATTTGAAATTTTTTGTCTTCATGATACTTACATTGTATAGTTGTTACACTACTATGGGATTGAATATCAATGTCTTCTATAACTCCCTCTAATGTTACTATGTTATCATCTTCAGAAGTAAGTACTTCGTATATCGACTTATTAAACTGATACAAAAATCCTCGAATAGTGCTATTGGCTTGCCTCACTTTTACACCTCCACTCCACATAAAATATCATATCTTTATTAATATTTAAATTTTTTCTAAAAATACAATTCGTTAACATCCTCTAAACTCAAATCAATTCCTATTCGTTTTAGTCCATCAAGCTTCAACTCATACATTTTAGTAATAATTTCGTTTTTTGTACCTTTTATTGCATAATGTATTGCTCTGTGACAATTCGGACAAAGTGACACAATGTTTTCTTTGCAGTCTATATTGACACCAAATTTTTCCCACATTTCTTCTTGATAGCTAATTGGAATAAGGTGATGTGCTTCCATGTATTGCTTTTTTGTTGTGTTTGAAATAAAAGTTCTATGCTCATTCATATGTTCACATAAATAGTCTGCTTGTTGTATGGCTATTTTTCCAATCAACGGATTTTTGCTATACCTTTTTGAAATAGCACCAGAGGTTATAGTTGGTTTAACTTTGTCAGCATCTTTTCCAATTTCAGGGTTGATATTGTATTCTTTAACAGCATTTACTTTATTAACATAATCCACATCATCATCTTCAATACCACCGTCATCAGATAACATAACTTTTTTTGATTTAATTTTTGTTCTTTTTTGTGTATCAACTACAGCACTATCTGATGGTGGATCAATTAAATTTATACCAAAATCTTGGTAAGTTGTTAAAAAGTATGTATAATCAACATCCCTTGAAAGTTGTATATTCAATTCGTCAATATCAAATTTCTCCATAAATTGTTCATTGAAATAGTCATCATAGATTTCATTTATGGAAATGCTGTCTCTGTCAAAATTGAATAGTCCAAAATTATTTTGAAACAATGTCAAAAATCTACTTCTGTCTTTATATTCAGATACATACTCCGATGTTGGAGAATTATCACTTATAAATTTTACTGCTGTATCAATTTCTTTATAATCTGCACAAGTCATGATATATGTGTAAAACTGCTCTAACGTGACAGAAGAAATGCTGTATTGTTCTTTTAATGTTTTTAAAACCTTGTAGCTAAAAATCGTCGGTAGTATATTCCAGTCTCGATTATTATCTGCAGTATCTATAATAGCCTTAATTTTTATCTTCAATATCTGTTCAGTTTTAAGCGTGTTATATGCTTTACTTCCTATTGGGTATTTATTGAGCATTTCAAATATCTCTGTCGGTTGCTCTGTGTTATAACGCCCACCTCTTTCGTAAGGTGGAGTTTTCGTCAGTAATCCAAAGAGCTGGGAGATTACCAAAATTCTATGCCTATTCGTATCAATTTCATATTCTTCGTGTTTTGCTGTGAAATATGTTTCAACATTTTCACGAATGCCTTCAGGCATTTCTTTTAACAGCTTTACCGCTTTATATGCTTCATCGAATAAAATTGACTGTTTCGTAAATACCCATACACTTGAGTCTGTTAGGACATCTAATTTATCTTGAAAGTTATACATTTATCAATATCTCCTTTACTACCTCTGCTAAGAAATATGCACATTTTGGCGGAACAGCATTTCCAATTTGTTTACATATAGAACTTTTGCTGCCATAAAAAACATAATCATCTGGGAAACTTTGTATCCTTGCAGCTTCTCTTGGAGTTATAGTTCTATCGTGGTTTGGGTGAATAAATTTACCCCCAGATGGCGTATCAAAACGAGTGGTAATTGTCGGTGCTTGCCCTACTCTTTCAAGTCTACCATAAGAACCGCTGTGAACAGATTTTATGTCTTCTTCAAGTTTGGTGAAATTTTCACCTTCACATATTTTTTTCATTCTATCTTTTGCCAATTTTGAATGTTTTGTTGCAATGTGATTGTATATATTTTTTTGATCACCTTCCAAATATTGCTGGTAATTTGACGTAGTTTCCGGTTTTGCTATTATTCCTGTATCATTTGGCATAACATTTGTAAGGTTGGAAATTGCATCCCATACTGTCGTTTCTGAAAAGAAATCCACATTATCTTTTGCTATTCTTTGCTTAGTCAGTTCAAAGATTTTGTTGCCGTCAAATTCTTTGTTCAAAACACCAATAATAATCATTCTTTCTCTTGTTTGTGGAATCCCATAATCACTAGCTTTTATAACAGTGTGAAAAATATTGTATTTGTCTCCATCAAGCAGTTCAGTATCGCCAAAGTTTTTTATTATTTCTCTAAATATTGCTCCATTTTGCATTGTAGCAATGCCCTTAACATTCTCCATCACAAAAACCTTAGGTTTTACTGTTTTTACTATATTAAAATAGTGTTTAAATAGATAGTTTCGTGGATCATCAATAAATCCATTTCTTATTCTTGCTCCTGCCATGCTAAAACCTTGGCATGGTGGCCCTCCGACAATAACTTCTGCATCACCTAATTCAAATACATTCTCTACATCTATATTTCTTATGTCATCAATAATTACAGGTACATCTGGGTGGTTATTTATATAAGTTTGGGCAATCATTTCATCAAATTCAACTGCTTTAAGAATCTCAAATCCCGCTTGCATAAATCCAATCGATAATCCTCCACAACCTGCAAATAAATCAATTATCTTCACTTCTATCCTCCTAGACTTTCTCTATACTTAGAAGAATATGTCTTTATATATGTAAGTTCACTATCAGTTATATTATATACTTCCGCTAGCTTATCATCAATTTCATCTATAGCATTTTTACATAGTTTGTGTTTATACTCGTATTCTGTTTGCTTACTTCCTATATATTTCTTTGTTTCTTCCAACCTATTTTCAAGCTGCTCTGCAAGCCTAGCAAACTCTTCTATATCTACAATATTTGCAGGTACCCTAAAATGTTTCAATTCTTTCGCTGTAATATGCCAACAATCCGAAACTATATTCCAATACAAGAAAAACAGCGATGAATTAAGTAAGCAAATCATAAAATTCATTAAGTTTTCATTAAAACCAAAAGCCTTATACTCCTTTGAACCTGGATTAAATGAAAATGCTTTTATCCAAAAACATGCACGCATATTTAAAAATACATTTTGTTCTTTTGGTAAATTATTTCCTATGATACTGTCATCATTTTGTGTGAATATTTTTTCGAAGATAGATTCCTCAGTTTTGTTTCCTATTTTAGGGTAAAATTCATCACACAAATAGTTGTTTGGTATTACATCAGTATCCTTAAATAAGT
>CAYJBL010000093.1:877-1454 GCA_964368115.1 uncultured Bacteroidales bacterium | reverse complement strand
CTATCTGCATAGTTTAATACAAATTGTTGCTTTGTATGTTCCTCTATATATTTCCTTATTTTTTTCATTCTTGGTGTAGAAATATATGAAATCGGAATGATAAATCCCATAATTCCATTTTCACTCAGCATATCAATACTATTTTGAAGAACATTTGCATAAATATTTCCATACTTTACTTTTGGTTCAATAGACGATTTTCTATTTTCTACATATGGCGGATTGCCTATAATTATATCGAATTTCCTGAATTCAGATTTGTCTACATTTACAAAATCTTTGCAGGTCATATTCTTGTTAATTATTTCAGCAAAACGTCGATAAGATCTAATGTGGTTAGCATGTTTCATTACTTCAAAAAACAATCTAATTTTTGAAATCTCAATCGATTCAATGTTTATATCATTTCCATGAATAGTTTGTAAAATATCTACTAATTTATCATCGCTAATATTTCCTGATTTTTCTAGAAACAATATTTTTTTTGCCAATGCTCCTATCAGAAATTCACCTGTGCCACAAGTCGGATCAAAAACAAAATCATTATATATAACAGAATATAAATTATCATCCAATT
>CAYJBL010000093.1:0-867 GCA_964368115.1 uncultured Bacteroidales bacterium | reverse complement strand
AATTTATTGAGTTTTGATATAATCTTATTTGAGTCTTTTGCTCTTTTGCTAAAACAGTTATCCACCATGAAAGACACAACGTCTAATGCTGTATAGTAAACACCATTAGATTTTCGTATTGATTGCTTCTCATTCAATCTTGACAGCACCTTTTGTACTTCATCTTCACATAGTGTATCGTTTAATATCTCGTTAAATGAATCTTCATCAAACTTATATTTTTCATAATTTCCATTTAACATTATTTTTAAACAAGTAAAAATTTCATCTATCTTTTTCTTGTTAAAATCATTTTTTGCCAAATATAGAACGTGACTTTCAGTAACGTTTTGTATTAGTTTTATCATTTTCTTATCGTATGATTGATAAGTTGTACTTAATGCAGTTTGCATACCTAACTCCTTTAATTTTAGTCATTGATAAAATCAACTATATCCCCAATATTGCAATCAAACTCTTTGCAAATACGCATTAAAACATCCATTGCAACAGGTTGATTTTTACTTAGCTTAGAGAGCGTGGTTGACCCGATTCCAACAACTTCTTTCAGTTCCATTTTCTTCATGTCTTTGTCAATCATCATTTTCCAAAGCTTATTATAACTTAGTGACATATTTTCATCCTCCTATGCTAATTGTAAGTATATATTATATTTTTATAATTAGCAAGAAAAAAACGATGTGCAGGAAAAAAATTTTGATTTATGAGAATTATTACACATTCCCTCTGTTAACAGTTTTCTTGATTCCAAAGGTAAAATAGAATTAGCTTTCCTGATTATTATTATATCCTTAACTTAATTAATTTGCAAGAACATTTGTTCTTTTTATGGCAGTTGAATAACGATATTGGCATTAACATTATTAT
>CAYJBL010000092.1:401-7095 GCA_964368115.1 uncultured Bacteroidales bacterium | reverse complement strand
CTTGATTATTAGTTTTAGTTAACTTAGGTTTAGTAGTTTCTGCTTCTTTTGGCTCCTCTGATTTTGTAATTTCTTCAGTAGGATTAAGTGCAGGTTTTTGCTTGTCTTTTAACTTTAAGTTTGCTTTATTTTGCTTAAGTTTTTCTTTTGGTGCTTCAGATATAACTGGCTCTGAAATATCATGTTTTTGTTCTTCACTTTCAATTGTAGCACTGTCTTCTCCATGAGAAAATAAATTAACTTCAGAAATTTCTTGTTTTTCTTCAGAATTTTCATTTTGACTGTTACTATCGTCGTTTTGAGAGTTAGAAGTGATTTTTTTAAACTTTTTTCTAGTTCTTGGCCGCTTTGACTTTTGCTTTTCCGCCTCAACTTCTTTTATGTTATTAGATTCGTTGATAGCTTGTTCATCAAGGATTTTGTAAATAAGATCCTTTTTCTTGAGAGAATCAATCTTATTCACTCCAAGCTCTTTTGCAATACTTTTTAATTCAGGCAAAAGTTTTGCATTTAACTCTAAAATATCAAACATGATTTTTATTATAAATTTTAATTTTTGAACGTTTTATGATTTTTTGAACGTACCTCAGAATTTATCTTTATTTGGTACTTGTATCTTTAATGCAGCGCAAAGATAGCTAAATTTATTTAACGCCAAAATAATTTTGCTAGGGTGTGTAGTTTTTTATAAGTTTCTTTATTTTTGCGATAAAATTTATGATTTATGAATAATGTGATTTTATCACCGTCGATGCTCTCCGCAGACTTTAATAATTTGCAAAATGATATAGAAATGATCAATCGTAGCCAAGCAGATTGGTTTCATTTAGATATAATGGATGGTGTATTTGTGCCAAATATTTCATTTGGATTTCCGATTGTAAAGCATATTAAGAAATTGGCACAAAAGCCTTTAGATGTACATCTTATGATTGTGCAGCCAGATAGATATATTGCAGATTGGAAAGATGCTGGGGCAGATATTTTAACGGTGCATTACGAAGCATGTACGCATTTGCATAGAACAGTGCAACAAATTAAATCTCTGGGTATGAAAGCAGGAGTTTCTATAAATCCACATACTTCGGTAGGTTTGTTGGAAGATATTTTGCCAGAATTGGATATGGTACTGATTATGTCGGTAAATCCAGGTTTTGGTGGACAATCTTTTATTAAACAGTCATTAAAAAAGATTAAGAGCTTAAGAGAAATGGCAAATTTATATAATAAGAATTTGATTATTCAAGTTGATGGAGGAGTAGATAAATCAAATTATAGAGAAATAGTAGATGCAGGAGCAAATGCATTAGTTGCAGGCTCTGCAGTTTTTGGCGCAAATTCGCCAGAAGAAATGATAAAAATGCTGAAAGAAGAATATTAAGAACCGAACATGAAAAATACTCATTGTACATTACGCAAAGGCAAAGTTTCGATTAAGCGAGCGTAATTGAACTTGTTCATAATTGCCAAGCATGAGAAACTTATATAATGATATTTTTCATCGAGAGTACCATCTGACCGATGAAATAGAAATAAAAAAATGTTAGATGAAATAATTAATAATTATCTTTGCAGCACTAAACAATCAAAGGGGCTGACATGGTTTTGACAGCAAGGTAAATGATTGTGTAAGCAAGTCGGGCAATGTGGAAAATCCCGTAAAACTGATTCACAAGTCAATTAAACGGCGCAGATAATAATTACGCTCTCGCAGCTTAATCGAATCATAGTAGATAGAGCTTAATTCTTTCACTAGGTGTTAGAACGAGACACTTCTCGATTGGATCAGTCCAGTTCCGTTTCGGCTAAGAAGTGGCAGATAATTCTGGAATAGCTTAGTGAGGGCTTCGGCACAAAGGCGAAAATTAGAAGATAAGGTTAGATTTTGGGTGTGAGTCCCCAGTGTTTTTCCTGACAATTAACGACTTACTAAGCTTGTAGAAAACACCTTTGTTTCTTGTTTGGACGCGGGTTCGATCCCCGCCAGCTCCACGGTAATAAAGAAGGTAAAAGTATTTGTATTAGGGTATTGGTGATTTTTTGCTTTTTGCTTTTCGCAATTCGCAATTCGCTTTTCGTGGTTTTTTGTATTTTTTTGTTTATATTTAATTTTTAGTTATTTTTGTGGTGTCGATTCTGCGGATTCGACGCACAAGATGGCTAATAAGTTTTCGCACCTTATTAGCCATTGGTATTTTTATCCAATCTTTTTACTATTAATTAGTATTTCAAATATGTAAGACTGTCTGATCTTATATTCGGTTAATCCTTTGTAATTAGCATTGCTTAGCTCTGTTTCGATGTTTAGTGGAGTTGGTTTTTGGCAAAATGATGCAGAAAAATACAGAATATTACAAAAACGATATATAACTTAGAAAAAGAGCTAAAAAAATAAATATACAAATAAGTTTATTACGGTACAAATAATAATCTTCGTACCTAATAATTATAAAATAATAACATTAATTCTAAATGACAAGTCTAGCAAAGCAAAATCACTGGAGAGAGATAATATAATGGTGTTACACCAAAATAATTAGTTCTATTTTTGTGGTTTGTAATTATAAGTTTTATACCTTTGAGGCGCGAAAAAGAACAATTTATATTTAATACAAATGAAGAAATATATTCTAATTATCAGTAGTTTATTGATATGTGTTTTAGCTCATGCGCAAGAGGAGGAAATTACTCCGTCGCAGCAGACAGGGATTATTTTTAAAAGTACAACATATAATTTTGGTGAAATCGAATATGGAAGCGATGAAGTAGCAGAATTTGAATTTAAAAATATGAGCGACGAGCCTATAGTATTAACAAATGTTATTGCAAAGTGTGGATGTACAAATCCAGAATGGCCTCGCGAACCAATTAGAAGTAAACAAAGGTCAAAAATTAGTATTTCCTACGATACAACAAAAAAAGGAAAATTTAGTAAAAGTATTTATGTATACCATAGTGGATCAAAACATCCAGTTCAGCTTTGGGTTAAAGGAAATGTGTTGTCGCCAGAAGAGAAAAAATAATACAATATAAATTAAATAAGAATAGATAAAAATTATAAAAAATGCCAAAAATTTCAAACAAAGGACTTGCAATGCCTTCATCACCAATAAGAACGTTGGTTCCTTATGCTGAAGCAGCAAAACAAAGAGGGGTAACAGTATATCATTTAAATATTGGTCAACCTGACATAAAAACACCTGAGGTAGCATTAGATGCAATTAGAAATATTTCAGAATCTGTAATTGAGTATAGTCACTCAGCAGGAAATGTTTCGTATCGTAATAAATTAGCTGAGTCGTATAAAAAACATAATATTGACATTACAGCAGACGATATGATTGTAACAACTGGTGGTTCAGAGGCTATTACAATTGCATTTTGCTCAACACTTAACGAGGGTGATGAGATAATTGTTCCAGAGCCATTTTATGCTAATTACAACGGATTTGCAATTCAAACAGGTGCAGTAATAAAACCAATAACTGCAAGTATTGAAAATGATTTTACATTACCAAATATCGAAGAATTTGAAAAACAAATTACAGAAAAAACAAAAGGTATTGTAATATGTAATCCAAATAATCCAACTGGTTACCTATATTCTAAAGAAGAATTGATGGTGCTTGCAGAGCTTGTGAAAAAGTATGATTTGTATTTGTATGCTGACGAGGTATATCGTGAATTTTGCTACGATGGAAACGAGCATTTCTCAGTTATGAATATAGCAGGTCTTGAAAATAATGTTATTTTGATTGATTCAGTATCAAAAAGATATAGCATGTGTGGTGTGAGAATCGGTTGTATGATAACAAAAAATAAAGAAGTAATAAATACCGCTTTAAAATTCGCACAAGCAAGATTGTGTCCGCCATCGTTTGGTCAAATAGCATCGGAGGCTGCAATTGAAACACCAGATTCTTATTTCGAAGAAGTTTATAACGAATATATTGAAAGACGCAACTTTATGGTTGCAGAACTTAATAAAATAGATGGTGTTTACTGTCCAAACCCAAAAGGAGCATTCTATACTGTTGTTCGTCTTCCTATCGACGATTCGGATAAATTTGCTCAATGGATTCTTGAAAGTTTTGACTATAACAAACAGACTGTTATGGTTGCTCCAGCAACAGGTTTTTACAATACAGCAGGTTATGGAAAAAATGAAGTTAGAATTGCCTATGTTTTGAAAATCGAAGATTTGAAAAATGCAATAGAAACCTTAAAACATGCTTTGGATGTTTATCCAGGAAGAACTAAATAATAGAGTTTAGATATAAAACAAAACTCTCCGATATTAACATGTCGGAGAGTTTTTTTTGTGTATTTCACAAATTTCCCGCAATAGCAAAAAACAAATTATCTTCGTTTAAATATTTATTAGCACATTCAATAATGTCGTTTGCTGTAATGCTGTTGATGCGGTTAATTTGTTTGTCAATATAATCGAAACCTCTATTATGTGCTAATAATCTTTCAACAACAACCGAAGTCGCAAAAACGCCATCTAGTGCCGATATTATCTCACCAGTGTAATAACGCTTGATTAAATTTAATTCATCCGAAGAAATATGTTGAGATTTTAATTTCCTTATCTCATTAATAATTTCATCTATAGTTTGTTGTGTTGTGTCAATATTTACCTCAGTTACAATTTTAAGTGTTTTTTGTTGAGAATATTCATTAATTATTGAACCAATACCATAAGTAAAACCTTTGTCTTCTCTAATATTTTTCATCAGTCTCGAGCCAAAATATCCGCCAAGAATTAAGTTTAAAATATTTAAAGTTAAAAGCTCGTCTTCTGAAATATTGATTAATGGAATACCAGCATATATTGCTGATTGTAACGAGCCTTCCATATTATATACTTTATATTTTTCATTAGCAGCACATATATCTACAACATGCTTATGCTTTGCTGTTTCTGTGCACTTCAGTTCAGAAAAACAAGAGTTTAATGTGTTTAATATCTCTTCGTTAATATATCCAGAAGCAATAACAGAAAAATTTCCGTTTATATATTTATTTTCAACAAAGTCGACAATATTTCTGTAGTTTAAGTTCTGAACATCATTAGGTTTTGCAAAATAACCAAGAGGATGTTTTTCCCCAAATAATAATTCAGAAAGGCAGGACATTGCAATGTATTTATTTTTCTTCATGTTGTTGCTGAGCCTACGTTCGTATTTTTTCTGCATTATATTAAATTCAAACTCAGGGAGGCTAGGTTTTTTTAGCAAATCGGCAAATACTGGAAGAATTTTGTCGAAATGGGCGATAGGGGTAAATAATCGCAATCCTGCATTTTTAGAATCTACAAACGATTCTAAATAACTACCATAGTAATCGAAAAATTCTGCTATTTCGTTCGGTAATTTTCCAATTGGAGCTTCTTTTAGTAGTGAGTTAGCAAACAAAGCTTGTAAAGGATAGCTTTGATTTTCGATTCCTGCACCTTCAAAAATTACATCTAACTTTATTACAGGAGCATTACTCGATTCTAAGGTATAAACTTTAACATTGTTTTTCAGAGTGTGCAGTGTTGGTTTCTGAAAATTAATGTTGGTTATATCATATATTTCTGGAGATATTTTTCTATTTAGCATTTCTTTAGTCGTTTTTTGATTTGTAATAGATACATGATAAATTTTTCGTTTGCAATTCTAATTATATCTTCTTTTGTAACACTTCTGTATTTATCTTCAATTTCGTTAATAATATTTGCATCGCCAAGCCATTCGTAATAAGCCAAATCCATGGCAATATCGAGAGCTCCAATTTTAGAAAATTGTTGTGCGCTAATAGCTTTGTTTTTAACTTTTTCTAGTTCTCTATCCGAGAAATTACCCGATTTAATTTTTTCTATTTCTTTCATTATTTCTGATTCTGCCGTATCGTAATCGATTCCAGCGTAGAGTTTCCCAGAAATAATAAACAATCCAGGGTCGTGAGAACCTTGTATATAAGCATCAATTTCGGAAAATAATTCTTTGTTTTTCATGAGTTCGATTGCAAACATCGATGATTTTCCATTTGATAATAAGTCTGAAATTAAATCTGTTGCGTAGTAATTTTTATCTTCTCTTCCGCACATGTGATATGCCATGTAAATAGCATTTGATGGAACTTCGCGCTCTAGGCTTAAATTTCTTCTTTCGGTTTGTATTGGCTCGACAGGAATTTGTTGTTTTACGATTTCTCGTCTCGGAATATCGCCAAACCATTTTTCTGCAAGTGTTTTTATTTCGTTCGTTTCAACATCGCCAGCAACAACAAGAATTGCATTATTTGGGGCGTAGTGATTAAAGAAAAATGTTTTTACATCCTCTAAGTTTGCATCAGTAATATGCTCTATTTCTTTTCCAATTGTAGCCCATTTATATGGATGTTTTGTAAAGGCTAAAGCCCTTAATTGCAGACCAGCATCTCCATAAGGTTGGTTTAAATATCTTTGGTTAAATTCCTCGACAACAACCTTGCGCTGTACGTCTAAACTTTTTTCCGAAAATGCTAGTTGTAGCATTCGGTCTGATTCTAAGTAAAATGCAGTTTCAAGATTTTGTTTAGGCAGACTTACATAATAATTTGTTAAATCGTTATTTGTAAAAGCATTATTTTCTCCACCAGCATTTTGTAATACAGTATCGTAATTCGGAATGTTTATCGAGCCGCCAAACATTAGATGTTCAAA
>CAYJBL010000092.1:0-391 GCA_964368115.1 uncultured Bacteroidales bacterium | reverse complement strand
TTTCTTGCTCCTACATTATATAGTAAATTTACCGCAACAATCGGTGTCGATTTGTCTTTGTAAACAATTACTTTTAAGCCATTTTCTAGCTCAAATTTATCAAACTTCATATATTGTCAATATTTTTGCCAAAGATACAAGAACTTCTAGGGCTATCTAAATATTGATTAAATTTTTTGCTTTAAAAATGATGAACTCGCATAATTATCTATCGAAAAACCTGTTCAATAAAAAAAACTTAAAAATAATTTGTAAACTAAATATTTATGATTAAATTGAAGCCGTTAATTTTTAATCAGTAATTTAAACATAAAAAATACACTTTTGTGTAGTGTGCGAGTAAAATATTGTTTACCTTTTTGTAGAAAGAATAAAAAAATAACGTATGAAA
>CAYJBL010000091.1:1472-7135 GCA_964368115.1 uncultured Bacteroidales bacterium | reverse complement strand
TCATCATGCACTCCTTTTCTTGCAGCAATATTCTATTTTTATCTTTATTTTGTCCGTAAATATCTATTAATGTATCTTCATATCTCTTATAGATAATACTTCTTCGCAGTTTTAAAGTAGGGGATAGCTCGCCAGTTGTTTGTGACCATTCTTCGCAAACAAGTCTAAATCGTTTAATCTTTTCGTGTTCACCCAAACTACTATTTACAATATTTACTTCTTGCTGAATTTTTTTATTAATAATAGGATTTTTTATTAACTCAGCATTATCTCTAAAGTGAATCTTATGTTTAGATGCAAAGAAATGTAAATAATTGAAATTAGGAGATATTAGTGCACTAACAAATTTTTCATTTTCACCCACAATCATCAGTTGTTCAATTAAACTTGATGATTTAAACATATTTTCAATTACTTGAGGAGCAATGTATTTGCCGCTAGATGTCTTAAAAATTTCTTTTTTTCTATCTGTAATTTTTAGAAATTTGTTATTTATAAATTCTCCTATATCTCCAGTATGAAACCATCCATCATCATCAATTACTTTAGCGGTCTCTTCTGGATTTTTATAATATCCAAGCATAATGTTTGGTCCTTTAGCAAGTATCTCGTTATCTTCTGCCAATTTTACTTCTACACCTTCGAGAATAGGACCTACAGTACCTAAATATGTTTTATCCCAATTTACAGCCCAATTTACAGCTAAAACAGGTGATGTTTCACTTAATCCATAACCTTCTGTTATTCTGATTCCTGCCGCTGCAAATAAGCGAGCTAGTCTAACTTGTAATGAAGCGCCCCCCGAAACAATTGTCACAATATTACCACCAAGGGCTTCTTGCCACTTTTTAAAAACTAATTTTCTTGCAATGTTTAATTTAAATGAATAAAATGCGGGATTGCGCCCTTGATCATCGAAGCGAGTTCCAAGTTTTACAGCCCATAAAAATATCCACTTTTTTATGCCTTGCAGATCTTTTCCAGTCGCCATAATTTTATCGTAAAATTTTTCGATAACTCTAGGGACTGAATTGAATAAATGAGGCTTAATGTCTTTTAAATCATTTACAATTGTTCCTAAGCTTTCTGCATAATATATAGAGATACCTTTTAGTTGAAAAGAATAGTTAAGCATTCTTTCGTAAATATGACATAAAGGAAGAAAACTTAAGGCTTTTTGACCATTTGATATTGGAACAATTTGTTTTACTCCTTTAGCATTACTAAGAATATTTTTGTGCGATATCATTACGCCTTTAGGGTTTCCTGTTGTTCCCGATGTATAAATAATTGTTGCTAAATCGTCTTCTGTTATTGAGGATTTTATTATTTCAAGTTGTTGTAAATACTCTTCTTTTTCTTCAATAGTATCTCGAATAATGTCGGCCCAGTTTTTTACTCCATCAATATGGTGAAATGTATAAACCTCTTCAATTGAACTAATTTTTGAAATAACAGGATTTATTTTTCTATGTAAACTTTCGTCCGAAATTATTACAAGCTTAGCATCGCTGTGTTTTAGTATATATTCTAATTCGTTGTTTCCTAATGTTGTATAGATTGGGATATGTATTAGTCCAGCTAATGAAATTCCCATGTCAGCAATATTCCAATGAGGTAAATTTTGTGATATTGTAATAACTTTATCGCCTTTTTTGTATCCTTTTTTTAATAATCCGCACGCAAATAAATGAGCATATTCGTAATAATCATTTGCAGTAAAATCCATGTGCCTTTATCTTTATAAGAAAAAGCATCTTCAAGATTTTGGAATATTTCTTTATATAAATTTAAAATATCAAATATTCGTTTAATTTCCATATTCATTGTAGATGTTTTTGAGTTTAAGGTTTCCAAGATTTTCCAGAATTCTGAAATGGACACGAACCACATTTTCGAGGTTTCCTAATTTCAGATGATATCCAAAATTTATAACCAAAAGCTAATGCAAATACATTTGGTTGATGTCCATATGATAATGATAATGTAAATTCACTTCTGTCTCCAAAACGAGATGAGTATTCTAGCTCCGCCATTATTCCAAATTTATGTTCCCAGTCACCATTTACTGTCCATGTGTTATCTGGGATATAGTCCCTTATGGTTCCCCATCTTTCTCTGCCATAAATATTACCTCCTAATCCTATACTAAGCGAATTTTGCCATACTTGAAATAGACGCTGCTTAATACCAATGTGTGCTGTGTAACCAGGCTTAGATACTGCATCTACAAGCAAGCCAAACATCCCTCTCCAAGAAAAAGCATCTCCAATAATATAGTTTTCGTAATATAGAAGTAAACTTGGCTCAATTACAAAAATACCATTTTCATCTATTTTATTCTCAAATAAGATAGAGTTTGGTTCGTTAAATGGGTGAATACTAAGGGGGATGAATTTAATTTGAAATGTCGATTGTGCCTTGGAATTATTCGAAACAAAAACTAAAGCAACAATAATAAATACGATTACTATATTAATAAATCTTTTCATGTAATTACAAATATTTTGAAGTAAAAAATCACTCCTGACTACAAATATAAGTAATAACTTAGAATTGTGCAAGTATACATTTATTGATTAATTAAGAAAAGCGTGTTATTAACTTTACGATGAAATTTATTTAGTTTTTTTCTGAAAATTTACTTTTCCATATAATTTATTGATTAAATCTTTTCGATTAATACGGTTGAGATTATTGATAATCTCTTGTTTCTTCTCAGGTTTGTGCCAGAAGAAAAAGCTTTGTTGATTTTCTCTTTGTTCTCTACTTTTTGCTACATAAATTTTATTTCCAGAATATGGGTCTACGCCAGTATAGTACATTACAGTAGCTAATGTCATAGGAGTAGGTGTGAATGCTTGGACTTGCTCCAATTTAAAACCTAAATCTTTGGTTTCTGCAGCCAATTCTGCCATGTCTGATTCGGTACTTGCGGGGTGACTAGAAATAAAATAGGGTACAAGTTGTTGATTTAATTTTTGCTCTTTATTAATTCTATTAAATTCTTTTTGGAATTGCTTAAAAGTGTCAAAACTAGTTTTTCGAATAAGTTTTAAAACTTTATCTGAAGTATGTTCTGGAGCAACTTTTAATCTTCCAGATACAAAATTAGAGATGAGAACTTCGATATATTTTTTATTAATTTTATTTAATTTTTCGTCTTTTGATTTATGCAACGCCATATCGTATCTAACACCACTACCAATAGTAATATGTTTAATATTTTGTATCTTACTGGCTTGATCATATAAATCAAGAAGTGGTTCATGAGAGTAATTCAGATTATTGCAGATTGACGGATAAATACACGATACTTTTTTGCATGTGTTACAAATGTTTTCATCTTTTCCATGCATTTTATACATGTTTGCCGAAGGCCCTCCAATATCAGTTATATGCCCTTTGAAGTCGTTGTCGGAAGAAATTATGTTTAGTTCATTTAATATTGACTTTTCAGACCTACTGCTAATCAATTTCCCTTGATGGGTAGCAATAGTACAAAAACTACATGCTCCAAAACAACCACGATGGATAGTTACAGAGTTTTTAATCATTTCAAATGCTGGAATACTAGCTTTGTAACGTGGATGTGGCTTTCGTGTATATGGTAGGTCGTATATTTTATCTATTTCTTGACTTGTTAGTGTAGGATATGGGGGATTTACAATTAAATAATCCGAAATTTGTTTTTGGATTAATCTATTTTGAGTAGGGTAGTTAGATTCAGTTTCAATTTTTATAAAATTCTTCCCATGTTTTAATTTATCTTTAACAACGGATTGATATCCAAATAAATTAATGTCATTATTTGCTTTATTATATCCTTCTGTAAGATATGCAATTTGTGGAATATTGTAGCAATTTGTTAAGTCATAAGTTTCTGCTATAGTATTTGCAACTTTAACAATAGATTTTTCTGCCATGCCATAAATAAGTATATCAGCACGTGAAGTTTCTAGTATCGACGATTTTAGTTTGTCTGACCAATAATCGTAATGAATAAATCGTCTCATCGAAGCTTCTATTCCTCCAATAATAATTGGTGTGTCAGGATAAAGTTGTTTTAATATATTAGAATACACATCTGTTGCATAGTCGGGGCGCATACCTGCTCTACCATCTGGCGTATATGCATCATCAGAGCGCTTTCGCTTATTTGCAGTATAATGGTTTAACATACTATCAATATTTCCAGCAGTAACAGCAAAAAATAATCGTGGTTTTCCTAATTTTTTGAAATCTCTTAAGTCATCGCGCCAATTAGGTTGTGGAATTACTGCAACCTTATAGCCTGCGTCTGTTAATACTCTTGCAATAACTGCTGGTCCAAATGAAGGATGATCAATAAATGCATCTCCACTTATGATTATAATATCGGGCTGTCCCCAAGCAGTTAACTCTAGTTCCTTTTTTGATGTAGGAAATATTGTTGAAATATCTCTTATTGCCATGGAATAAATGGATCAGATAAAATTGGGTTGTGAAATCCTACGCCATATCCGCCATATGGATAAAGAAAAATAGAATTATTTGAATTAATGAAATTAATATCGGCACTTATGGTTGCTTTTCCAATTTTCAGATCAAATCCAACAGTACTAAATGATAGGTTACTTGTTGTTGAGTTTACTTCAAATACTCCTCCAGCTTTTAATATAAGGTTATTATTTACTAGATATTCTCCCTTTGCATACATGTAGTAATTAGCCATTTTATTAAATGAACTGCTCGTGCTATTTTCATACCATTGCATAAAAGAAGGAACATTACCATAAGTTATCATTTCACCAGCAGAAATAGAAAGACGGTTCGTAATGCCAATATTTACTTCAGGCGCAATATATGATGAAAACAAACTATTACCATTAAAAGAAGAAAATGAAGAACCAGTTCTAATACTATAATTTATTTTGTCTTTATCTTTTGTGTATTTTCTTAAAATACTTTCTTGCTCTGAGTCGTTTGTTTGTACATTGTTAGATCCATAGTAATATTCTTCGCTTTGTGCGTTAGCGTTAAATATTGTTAACAGAAAAATTATATAAATTAAAAGATGTTTATGCATTATTTTGATGTGTTATAAATTGGTTATTTCATATTCAGATAGACCAGTGCTTTGAGAAATAATTTTACTATCAACGTTTAATTCTTTTAATTTTTTTGCAGTTTGAATTAGTTGTTCTCTTTTTCCCTCTGCACGCCCCTCTGCACGCCCCTCTGCACGCCCTTCTGCGCGTCCTTCAGCGTGTCCTTCTGCTTTTGAATTGCTAATAACATCATTTTGAATCATAATCATGTCAATATATTTTTCATATTCAATGCGTTCTATATTGTTCATGCTGAAATAATTGAGTTTTTCGCGTGCCTCTGGTAATCCAGCAGCACGTGCATCCTCTGGGATATCACCGGTTTTTAAAAACTGAATCCACTCATCAAGTGGAGTTACAGCTACCTTATCAAACTCATTTACTCTTATTAAAAAATATTCAGGAAAAATATCTTCAGGTGATTTTGGAATATACTCTTCGTTTTCCTTGACTTTTATTGTCAAATTATTACCTGTGTTTAGACCGATAAACTTATTTTGTCCGCGGTAAATGTAGTCGTCGCCTTTCCATATGTCAAAGTACATAATACTTATTGAATACACTTTCTTTATT
>CAYJBL010000091.1:1150-1462 GCA_964368115.1 uncultured Bacteroidales bacterium | reverse complement strand
TGTTCAACAATTGCTTTTGAAACACCGTACAATACGCGCTCAAGATAATGTACCTCTCGGTTGTTTTGAATTTCTACAATTATTAACTCATCGTTGCTATTTTTTGCTTTAATATCAACGCGATTAAATTTTGCGTCTTTTGTTTCTTGATTGCTTTCACTTTCTAAAATCTCTAGTATTGTAATCTTTTCATCTAATAATACAGATACAAATCCTTCTAATATGTCGAAATTGGCTTTTTGACGCAACAAGCGTTTTGCTGCCCAGTCAAATCTAATTATACTGTTATTTTTCATATGTTAGGAATTTAAA
>CAYJBL010000091.1:558-1140 GCA_964368115.1 uncultured Bacteroidales bacterium | reverse complement strand
TAGTTTATTTAAGTTTATAATTTTTATATTGACCAATGCTTATTCTAAGGTTCTTTTCAAAGAATTTTTTCAATTTATCTTTAAGTTTTGTTTTATTGCATGAAATATCATAATCAAACCTCCAATTTAATCTGCTTATTCTATCTTTCATTACTTCTGGGTGCGTATCCTCAAATTTACTTAGTGAATCTATTTCTGAATAGTCAAATTCATCCACCTTTTTTACGTTTTTATCGATCCATTCGTTGTCGTGCCAAAGTTTATTGAATTCTTCTTGTTTTTTTTGCATATTTTCGGGATGTTTAACCCAACCGTAGTGATATACATAGGCATCTACAGGTTTAACATTTAGCATTTTATTATTATCTTTTCTGAATCCTTGAGCATCTCTAAATGAATATATGTTTTTATTATTTTTGATAATTCTTATTTCATTTCGGTACCATCTATAAGATTCTCCTACATAGTCATATGAACCATAAAAGTGTATGTATTTAAATAGTAATCCATCTATTTTGGAATTATTGATATTCTCTTCCATTGCTTTTTTTATACGAGGCAAGTATTTTTCATGAACAACTT
>CAYJBL010000091.1:0-548 GCA_964368115.1 uncultured Bacteroidales bacterium | reverse complement strand
ATCAATAGCCTGAAATGCTTTGTCGGTTTCTACAGCTAGTACTCTACCGCCTTCTCTAAGATTATCGTCCCATGTAGTATTAATAATTCTAATTTTATCTGGACAGATATTTTTTATTAGCTCCAAAGTGTCGTCTTCTGAGTTGCCAACAGCAACAACAAACGCGTCACATATTGGAAGAATTGAACTAATTGCTTCGACAATAGGATAGTCGAATTTTATTGCATTGCGTATAAATGTAAAACCACAAATTTTCATAAAAATTACGTTTAATTATGCACTTATTTGAACATTAAAACCTAAAGCTTTTATTTTTTTTCCGATATCTTCTAGTGTTTGACTATTAATTGCATTTAATGTTTCTAGTGGTGTATCTCTAGCAATAGAATAAAGCATGACTAAAGATGGATTTATGGTTTTAAGTGCATCCAAGTATTTGCTTATCGAAATTTGTGAGGTATTATCAAAATACTTACCATCAATAATTCCAGATAAAAACATTGTTTGAATAATTGGTTTTTCGAAGTTTTTACAAATATTATCTATTA
>CAYJBL010000090.1:5379-7241 GCA_964368115.1 uncultured Bacteroidales bacterium | reverse complement strand
CTTTAAATAATTCATCTGGGATTTGCATCTGAGCAGAAAATGTTTTAGAATATCCTTCCTCATTATTCTCAATTACTTTCGTCATTCCATGATGTACTGTATTTTTCACGTCAGGCATTCCCATTGTCACTTCTGATCTTTTATCCCCCAATGCAAACGGAAAAAATTGAATATTTTCATTCCCATATTTTTTCATATTTTTCTTCCAAATTTCGGCAAACAATGGCACTGGTTCAACAGCATATAATTTTCCATTTTTACCTATAAATTTTTTCATAAAATATGAGTAATACCCAACGTTTGCTCCAATATCAATGCAAGTATAATTTGGTTTTAATATACTTTTCAAGTGGTGTAATTCGCTATATTTAGTTTTCCCAAAGCCTCTATTTATATACGCAATATATATTCGGCTAACAATTTTAAGGTATGTTTTAATACCAAAAATATTATATAATATTATTTTAATAAATCCCATCAATCAACTTCTTCAAAATCAACATATTCTCCTTTTTTATCTTTTTTTTCACTATTTCCAGGAATATAATCTACGTGTACTTCGCCTGTTTTTCGCTTTTTATTTTGCTGCTTCTTTTCAAAATCTTTAAAATCAGGATTCATTTTCCGCATCATTCTTTTTGCAAATAACCCAAGTAATAATGGTACAACAAACCTAAAGAACAAGCGAATTCCAATAAAGACAATTAATAAAATCAGAATAAACCTAATCATACATTAATATATAAAATAAATAAAATTATAAATACTGAAATAAAACCAAGTATGAAACTTGAATATACGTGTATACTTCTGTATTTGTTAAATAACAACAATGAACTTGTTAGCAAACCTGATACCAAAATTACTGCGTATGCAAAAATACCAACATCTAAATTTCCAATTACAGCTGCATAAGTGATAAAACCTAATAAACCTCCTATTCCCAAAGTATGAGTATTTATTTTAGAAAATATTGACGTAATTATACAGACCACTATTGTAATACAGCTAAGTAATATTATTTCATAAACTGCAACTGGCATTGCAATTTTATTCATATAATAACATCCTACTAAGTAAACAATTCCTATGGCTATTAGGCGACGGATATCGCTATTTTTCTCTGAGTTTTTTAATGAAAATATTAATCCAAAGTAATACAAAATAGAAACTACTAGCAACGGAAAGACTATAGTTGTGATTAATTTCTGAATCTAATATCCCGATAAAATGATTTGAATTAAATAGTATAAGTACTGCAAAAAACGGCATTAATAGAGGATGAAACATTAAGTGTAATGTTTCGGCTAAATATTTATATGCTTTTTGTTTTTGCATTAAAGCTCCACTCTTAGTCGAGCAACTGGAATATCCAATTGTTCTCTATATTTAGCTATTGTTCGTCTTGCAATTTTGTATCCCTTAGATTTCAAAATTTCGGTAAGTTTATCATCAGTAAGAGGCTTGCTTTTATCTTCATTATCAATACAATCTCTCAAAATTTGTTTTATTTCCCTTGTTGATACCTCTTCTCCTGAATCGGTTTGCAAGCCTTCGCTAAAAAAATATTTCAAAAGATAATTACCATATGGTGTTGCAACATATTTGCTATTAGCAACTCGCGATATAGTAGAAATATCTAAGCCTGTAATAGTGGCAATATCTTTCAGGATCATTGGTTTCAAATCAGTTTCATCACCACTAAAGAAAAATTTCTCTTGAAATTCAGCTATGGCATTCATACAAAAGAGCAAAGTATTTTGACGTTGAACTACGGCATCGATAAACCATTTTGCCGAATCAAGTTTTTGTTTCATAAATACAACAGCCTCTTTCTCTGATTTGTTGATTGTTTTTGATTT
>CAYJBL010000090.1:3873-5369 GCA_964368115.1 uncultured Bacteroidales bacterium | reverse complement strand
CAATCATTTCTGAAATATTTCTATTTATTCTCAGCTCAGGAATATCTCTCGAATTAAGCGATATATCTATCTTATTTCCAACAATATCAAGAATAAAATCTGGAATAATTGCTTGTTGTGAAATTTTTGCTTGAGGCTCGCCAAACGAGCTTCCAGGTTTTGGATTTAGTTTTAAAATTACGTCTACAGCAGATTTTAGCTCATGCTCATCTACATTTGCTTTTGACATAATTTTTTGAAAATGTTTTTTTGAAAATTCGATAAAGTAATATTCAATTATTTGTATCGCTAAATGTACACTATCAGATTGATTTTCTTTTCGTTTAAGTTGTAACAGTAAACACTCCTGCAAGTCTCTTGCTCCAACCCCTACAGGATCTAGTTCTTGAATAATCTGCAAGATTTTTTCTAACTCTTCAAGTTTTACTTCTAGATTTTGTAATAAAACTAGATCATCTACAATGAATTCTAATTCTCTTCGCAAGTATCCATCTTCATCAATATTACCAATCAAAAAGGTAGATATTAATTTCTCTCGTTCGTCTAAGTCTTTAAATTGTATTTGTTCATTCAGAAATTCGTGAAACGACTTTGACGAAAAATGTTGAATATCTCTTTGTTCGCTTTCGCTAGAATAATTATTAGAATTTAATTTATAGTTTGGTATTTCGTCGTCATCTCCAATATAATCTTCAAATGAAAACTCGTCGTCATTATCATCTGGCTGCACATCGTCCATCATTTCATCGGCAGAATAGTCATCCTCATCAGATCCTTCATCTAAAGCTGGATTATCTTCCAATTCTTTTTTTATTCGCTGCTCCATTTGAAGCATTGGAAGTTCAAGTAATTTCATCACCTGAATTTGTTGCGGCGATAATTTCTGTAATAACTTCTGTTGTAAATTCTGTTTTAACATCTAATAATCAATTATTACGCTTAAAATTCTGCATTTTTAGGTGTACGAGGAAAAGGTATTACATCACGAATATTACTCATTCCTGTGACAAATAACATTAGTCTTTCAAATCCTAAGCCATAGCCGCTATGAGGCACTGTCCCGAATTTTCTAGTTTCTAAGAACCACCACATTTCGCTTTCATGAATATTCATTTCGTGCATTCTATTTAGAAGTTTATCATAATTCTCTTCACGTTGAGAACCTCCAATAATTTCACCTATTTGTGGAAATAGTACATCCATTGCTCTTACTGTTTTTCCATCATCATTTTGCTTCATATAGAATGCTTTAATATCTTTTGGATAATCGATAAGAATAACTGGTTTTTTAAAGTGTTTTTCCACTAAATATCTCTCATGCTCACTTTGAAAATCTAATCCCCACTCTTCAACAGGGAAAGCAAATTGTCCCTTCTGATTTGGTTTCGATCTTTTTAAAATCTCAAATGCCTCGGAGTATGTTATTCTTTCAAAATTATTTTCAAGAACAAATTTCAATCTTTCAATTAAGCCCATTTCATCTCTTTCGTTTTGAG
>CAYJBL010000090.1:0-3816 GCA_964368115.1 uncultured Bacteroidales bacterium | reverse complement strand
TTATTAAATATTGAAGCATTTCTTCTGCCAAATCCATATTGTCGTGAATATCATAGAAAGCCATTTCTGGTTCTATCATCCAAAACTCAGCTAAATGCCTAACTGTATTAGAATTTTCAGCTCTAAATGTCGGTCCAAAAGTATAAACCTCTGAAAGTGCAAGTGCAGCAAGTTCTGCTTCTAATTGGCCTGATACTGTAAGACTTGTTTTCTTTCCGAAAAAATCTTGAGTATAATCAACCCCTCCCTCTTCGTTATGTGGTAGGTTTTCTAAATCAAGTGTACTTACCTGAAACATTTGTCCTGCTCCTTCTGCATCTGAACCTGTCACTATTGGAGAATGAACATAAAAAAATCCTTTATCGTTAAAAAATTTATGAATTGCAAAACTCATTGCATGGCGAACGCGAAAAATTGCACTGAAAGTATTTGTTCTAAAGCGCAAATGTGCAATTTCTCTAAGAAATTCTAAACTATGACGTTTTGGCTGTAGTGGATATTCATCTGGGTTTGCTTGTCCTAAGACCTCTAACTTTTGGCACTGCAATTCACATCTTTGTCCTCCTCCCATAGATTCGACAACTAAACCAACTACAGAAACAGATGCCCCAGTATGTATTTTTGATAAAATTTCTTCTGTTTCTTGATTTACATCTACAACAATTTGAAGATTATTAATAGTAGAGCCGTCATTTAACGCTATAAAGCAAACATTTTTACTAACTCTCTTTGTTCTAACCCATCCCATTGCAAGTAAATTTTCTCCAAACTCTGCAACTTGTAATATATTTACTATTTTCGTTCTTTTCATCTCCTTTGTTTATTTGTATGGCAAAAATAAAAAATTTACACTAATGTGTCTTATTTCCTCTATACAAAAAATGAAATAATAACAAAAATAGCAAAAGACAGACTTGCAAGCCCATTCAAAGTACCAAATGCTAGATTAATTCTCGATATATCGTTTGGCTTTACAATTAGATGTTGATATATTAATAATATTGTGAATATAGAGATTCCTATCCAAAGCCAAATCCCTGTATTTATTCTTAATCCAAAATACATCAAAACAATAAAACAGCAAAAATGTAATATCGATGAAATCCACAAAGCTTTTCTTGCTCCAAACATAGCTGGAATCGAAAATAATCCTCTTTTTCTATCAAATTCTTCATCTTGTAAAGCATAAATTATATCGAAACCAGAAGTCCATAAAAAAACAACTAATCCTAACAATAGAACAGTAAGCTCTAGCTTTGCAGTAACTGCAAGAAAAGCTCCGATTGGTGCTATAGATAATGCTAAACCTAAAAATAAATGTGCTAAAAAGGTAAATCTTTTTGTATAACTATACAATAATATTACTGCTATTGCAACTGGAGATAGATAAAATGTAATTCTATTTATAAATAATGTCGTAACTACAAAGAGAGAAATATTAATCAATGTAAATATTAATGCATTTTTAGGTAAAATTTCTTTTGCCGGTATTTCTCTTTTATTTGTTCTAGGATTGTCATAATCAATATCTTTATCTACTAATCTATTGAAAGCCATGGCTGCATTTCGCGCAAACACCATACATAAAACAACAAAGACTAACAAGAAAGCATCAAATTGATAATCATAAAATTTAATCGCCATAAAAAAAGCCATAATTGCAAATGGCATGGCAAAAATTGTGTGGCTAAATGTTACTAAACTTAAATATTTTCCTATTCGATTTTTCACTTTGCAAAAGTGATTAATAATATTCGATTAAAAAAAATTATACATAAAAATATATCTAAAGGAAGTAGATACATATATATGAAAAAAACGAGACCAAAATAGTCTCGTTTTCTGCTCCCCCTCTAGGACTTGAACCTAGGACCCCCTGATTAACAGTCAGGTGCTCTAACCAACTGAGCTAAGGAGGAAAAAAGCGATGCAAAAATAATATATTTTTTTATATTTGCAAAATATTTTTCAAAAAAAATTAAAAAAATGACAAAAATAATCACAATGGGTAGTGCTCTTCTTGACATTATGACAATGCTAGAAGATGACAAAATATTTGATACACTGAAGTTTCCAAAAGGAAGTATGCAATTAGTAGACTTAGAATTTAGCGAAAAAATTCAGCAATACACTAACGGTTTATACAAAACAATTACTAGTGGAGGTTCTGCAGCAAACACCGCGCGTTGCCTCGCATGTTTAGGTACGCCAACTGCATATATAGGAAAAGTGGGCAATGATGAACTAGGAAAGTTATTTATTGAAGACATGCATAAAGTTGGTGTTACAACAAAAATAATTGAGTCAGATTCTCCTTCTGGAAGAGCCGTTGCTTTAATTGAAAAAAATTCAGAACGTACATTTGCTACATTTTTGGGAGCTTCGTCCGAATTAAAACCATCAGAAATTTCAGATTCAATATTCGACGGTTACAATATTTTACATATCGAAGGCTACTTAATATTTAACAATGACCTAATTGAAACGGCAATACAAAAAGCAAAAGAGAATGGATTATCTATATCTATAGATCTTGCTAGTTTCAATGTTGTTGAGGAAAATCTTGATTTCCTTAAATATCTTGTAGAAAAATATGTTGATATTGTTTTTGCTAACGAAGAAGAGGCTAAGGCATTCACAAAAAAAGAACCTGAAGAAGCATTAGATGAACTAGCAGAAATTTGCGATATTGCTATTGTAAAAATCGGAAAAAATGGTTCTCTAATAAAAAAAGGTGACAAAAAATACACTGAAGGCGTAATTCAAGTAACCCCTATTGACTCTACAGGAGCTGGCGATTACTATGCTGGTGGATTTTTACATGGACTTGCAAATAACTGGGATCTTGCAAAATGTGCTCGCGCAGGGGCAATATTGTCTGGAAATGTTATTGAGTCTATTGGTGTTGTTATTGATGATGAGAAGTGGAAAAAAATTCATCTTGAAATAGAAGCGTTAAATAAATAATGGACTTTCATCCCTAATAAACGTAAAAATAACTTTCAATACTGTATCAATTATCTGATATTTATAGATTACTACTTCCTCTATTATTTTTATTGACAAGAATAATGGTGGAAGTAGTAACATATGATGCACTACACGCTAACTTAATCTTTTAAACTACCTACATTGCACTGTTTGTTGCATAATTTTTAGATTCTAAGAAATTTCCATCTCAAAACACTCTTTTATTTGAACTAAAGAAGACATCCTAAATACTAAATATCAATTACTCGTAATATTCGATTATTCTCTCCTCAATCTGTGTCGATTTTTCTATCCCACTATTTCCTGCTTGGAAAAATGTTGTTTTTTCTATCCAATTCCCCACTGCATCATATTTATATTCGTAAATATATTTATAGTCTATAGTTCCGTCCAGCTTATAGTAACAATTTTCCAAGATATTTCCCTTTTTATCATACACATAAGTAAACTTTTCAATCAATTTTTTATCCTCATCATAACTACTTGATTCTATTTGTTTACCTTTTTTATATAGATATATAAATTCACCTTCAAATATATCATCAGAATTAAATGTACTCATTTTAATCAGATTTCCAGCCTTATCATACTTAGAAATACTCTTTTGCTGGAAAATACCATTCTGTCCATACGAATTACTTTCGACAAGATTCCCTTTTTTATCGTATGTATAAATCAATTTATAGGTTAATATTCCATCTGCACCATAAGTATTATCTTCTAACATATTTCCGTTATTATCATATTTATATGTCCATTTTGTGTGCAAATTGCCTTGAGCGTCATAAGCGTCAACTTCCAAAATATTTCCATCTTCATCATGTA
>CAYJBL010000089.1:6221-7251 GCA_964368115.1 uncultured Bacteroidales bacterium | reverse complement strand
AACACCGTAATTATCAGATAGTTTTTTTAAAATATTCATAGATATACTTCCTGCTGTATGAATAAAAATTGCATTTGAGTTCGAAATTAATTGATTTGCTACATTTACATTTGCCTTGTCTTCCATAGCAAAAATATAACAATCTGCATCTGGCCTCAAATCAGATATCTCTGTAGTGTAAGATGCATGAATAGCGCTTGCCAGCTCTTTTACTGCATTTTCATTTCTTCCATATACTTGTAAAATTTCTACATTTACTTTGTATAATGCTGAACTTAAATGAAAAGCTACATTTCCTGATCCAAGTATTACTATTTTAATCTTTTTCATACTTTAAAATTATTGGCAAAATTAATTATTATTCGTTAGTATTAAGCAATATATTTCTACTTATTTAATTAAGTTTGCATCAATAATCAACATTACAATATTTATGCAAATACCGATGCAAATACCGAATAGAATATTTATTATTTTTACCTTAGTTTTAATATCGTCACTTGGTTTTTCACAATCCGAAACATATAAAATTGCATTACTAAAATATAATGGAGGTGGTGATTGGTATTCAAATCCAACATCTCTTCCAAACTTGATTGAATTTTGCAATAAAAATTTAAAAACTAAAATAAATATTGAGCCTTCAACTATAGAACCAAGCGGCACTGAAATATTCAATTACCCATTTATTCATATGACAGGACATGGTAATGTTGTTTTTTCTGATTATGAAATTGAAAATTTACGCAATTATTTAATTTCAGGCGGGTTTTTACACATTGATGACAATTACGGCATGGACACTTATGTTAGAACAGAATTTAAAAAAATATTTCCAGAGTTAGAGTTTGTCGAACTTCCATTCTCCCATCCTATTTATCATCAAAAATATAGTTTTGATAATGGCTTACCTAAAATACATGAGCATGACAACAAAGCTCCTCAAGGTTTTGGATTAATATATCAAGGTAGGTTAGTTGTATTCTATTCTTTTGAATCTGATCTTGGAGATGGTTGGGAAGATGAAAGT
>CAYJBL010000089.1:0-6211 GCA_964368115.1 uncultured Bacteroidales bacterium | reverse complement strand
CACAATGATTCTTTCGAAATCAGACAAAAAGCTTTACAAATGGGTGCGAATATTATTATGTATGTACTCGAGAATTAATAAAAAAAGACCGAGTAAAAACTCAGTCTTCGCAGTCCGTAGGGGAATCGAACCCCTGTTACCAGAATGAAAATCTGGCGTCCTAACCCCTAGACGAACGGACCATTCATTTGGGACTGCAAAGTAACAAAAATATTTTTTTTCATACAAATTTTTTTGGCAAAAAAAACAAAAAAAAGAGAATATTATTTACAATACTCTCTTTTTCAATAATATATTTATTAAAATTTTTACAATTCAGATGCTATTTCATCAGTCATTTCTAAATTATGGAAAACTTTTTGAACATCATCGTCATCTTCGAGTACATCTATTAGTTTCATCACTGACCTCACTTGATCTATACTAAGTTCTTTTGTGTCGTTTGGTATACGTTGTAGTTCAGCATTTGTAACTTCAATTTTTAGTTCTTCTAATTTTTTATTTAAATTACCAAAGTCTTCTAAAGCACATGTGATTGTAATAACATCATCATCAGCTTCTATATTTTCAGCTCCAGCATCTATTATTTCTAACTCCAGATCTTCAAGGTTTATCCCACTATCTGTTGATATTTCAAAAACACCTTTTCTATCAAAAAGAAAACTTAAAGATCCATTTGTTCCAAGCGAACCGTTGTATTTATTAAACGCTGCACGAACCGATGATACAGTTCTATTGTTATTATCAGACAAACATTCTACAAACACAGCAATCCCGTGAGCTGCGTATCCCTCAAATGTAAGTTCCATAAAATTTGCCCCATCTTGATCGGCTTTTTTAACTGCACGGTCTATATTTTCTTTTGGCATATTTACACCTTTGGCATTCTGTACAGCGATTCTTAATTTTGCATTATAATCGGGATCTGTCCCTCCTCCTTCTTTTACTGCTATTGTTATTTCCTTCGATAATTTTGAAAATATTTTTGAGCGTTTTGCATCTGCAGCGCCTTTTTTTCTCTTAATCGTTGACCACTTACTATGTCCTGACATAAAAATATTTTTTTGTTAAACTGAGTGCAAAATTAATAAATAATATTTATTTGCTAATATGTAAACCTTAAATTTGTTTTTCTGTGCAGATTTTTATGTACTTTTGTAAAAATTTTCAAAATGAAATGTCCAAATTGCCACAAAACAGGCAACACATTTAAAAGAATATTTTCAAAAAGAGGAAATAGCACAACTAAATTTTGCATTTACTGCAACGTTGAAGTAAATATCATTTATAATTGGAAAAAGATATTTCTACTGGTATTTGTTGTTATACTACTGCTAATTATTTTTGATGCAATATTAAAATATTATGAATGGCCAGGAATAAGTCCTGGTTTTGCAGGAGGAATGGCTGGTGCTACTATTGCTATTTTTATGCAACGTCCTCCTTTTTTACGAATAGAACAAATAGCTAAAAAGAAGAAACGCAACTAATTTACATTTTTGAATATATATTTACATTTTCACAATCAACATACAACAATATGGAACGCAAACAATTCAGCAAAAAAGAAAAAAATACTACAAATCACAGTAATAAACGAAATAGTAACAAACCAAAGCCTATTATCAAAAAGAAAAAAACAGCTTCAAATAATTTAGATGCAGGGACTAGATTAAATAAATATCTGTCTAATTCTGGAGTATGTTCAAGAAGGGAGGCTGATAAATTTATTGCCAATGGTTTAGTTAAGATAAACGGAAAGGTTATTACGGAATTAGGTACACGTGTCAACCCTACTGATGAAGTTTCATTTGGTGGCGAAAGAGTAATGCCAGAAAGAAAGACGTATATTGTTCTTAATAAGCCTAAAGATTACGTAACAACACTTGATGATCCTGATGGTCGCAGGATAGTTACAGATTTAATAAAAGGAGCTTGTAAAGAACGTGTTTATCCTGTTGGTAGGCTCGATCGTAATACAACAGGGTTATTACTATTTACAAACGATGGAGATATTACAAAAAAACTAACTCACCCATCATACAACAAGAAAAAAATATATCATGTCACTATAGATAAACCACTAACACAAGAACAGCTTAATATGATTGCAGATGGAATACAGCTTGAAGATGGTTTTATTGCAGCAGACTCTGTAAGTTTTGTTAATAATGTAAAAACCGAAATTGGCATTGAGCTTCATTCTGGGAGAAATAGAATTGTAAGACGAATTATGGAGCACTTTGGATGCAATGTAAAAAAACTTGACCGCGTATACTATGCTGGACTAACAAAACTAAATCTTCCTCGTGGAAAATGGCGCTTCTTAACTGACAAAGAAATTATTTGCTTACAAACAGGCATGTACGACTAGACAACTATTGCATAAAACATTTATGGCAGAAACATTTGGTATAAATAAATATCAAAGTAATAAATATGTTAGATGCATTATTTTAGCATTATTTATTCTATTTCCATGTACTATTTTTGCTCAAGATAAATTTATTGGTAGAATTACAGACTCTGCAAGCAATGAACCATTAGCGTTTGTTAATATTATATATAATTCAAATAAAAATGGAACTACAACAGATCTTGACGGATACTTTTTTATTGACTCAAAAAGCAATATAGATTTTCTAGAAATATCATATATAGGGTATTACAATAAAAAGATCACAAAAGTTCAGTTGGCTAACAATTCGAAACTTGAAGTCAAACTTATTAAAAACGTATATTATCTAAATGAAGCTATTGTATTACCAGGTGTCAATCCTGCACACAGAATAATAAAACTTGTGACTGAAAATGAAAACAAAAACAATCCTGAAAATTGTAAAACTTTTTCGTATTTGAGTTATAACAAATTATTCTTCACTCTTGATTCTGACACTCTTAAAGACATCAAACCTGAAGATACTACGAGTATTGGAGATATGAAGAAATTTTTCGATTCACAGCATTTATTTATATCTGAATCTATTTCTGAGCGAAAATATAAATACCCAGACAACAATAATGAAACAATAATAGCACATAAAATGTCTGGTTTTAAAATGCCTATATTTAGTATAGTCACTTCCCAATTTCAATCTTTCTCATTTTATGATGATTATGTAAACTTACTCTCCGACAAATATCTTAGTCCATTTAGTAAAGGTAGTACTAAGAGATATTTCTTTCAAATTCAAGATACGCTATATACAGAAACAAATGATACCATTTTCGAAATTTCGTTTCGTCCGCTAAAAAATAAAAACTTTGCTGGTCTTGAAGGTAAAGTACACATTAATTCAAACGGATATGCCATACAAAACGTCAAAGCTTAATCATTCGAAAGATCTAAAAATTTCTTCTTTAACGTTGAGCAGAAATATGAATATGTAGATAGTATGCAATGGTTTCCTACCCAATTCAGCACAAATATTTATCTCAATATGATGGAAGCAGGAGACTCATCAATTAGCATATCAGTTGGAAATAGTAGCCACGACGAAAATTCTATTTATTTATTAGGCGTATATAGAAGCAATATTTCAGATATAAATTTTAACTCTAATTTTAAGCGCAGAGAATTTAGCCAATTCAACAATACTATATCAAAAAATGCAACAAAACAAGACGACGATTTTTGGGAAAAATATAGAACACTTACAGAAAAAGATTTAAAAACATATCAAACTATTGATAGTCTAGGAGAAGAGTTTAAACTTGATCAAAAAGCAGAAATACTAGAAATTGTTGCATCTGGGAATATCCCTATAAAATTCATAAATATAGACCTTAAGGACTTATATTTAATTAATGGATACGAAACATTTAGACTTGGCTTGCCTATAGAAACAAATGATAGATTTTCTAGATTTATTTCAATTGGTGCTTATGGAGGCTATGGTTTTGGCGATAAACAATGGAAATATGGCAGCCACCTTAAATTCAATATTCACAGACCGAGTTATACTTCGTTAAAATTTGGTTTTTCTCAAGACATTGAATTCTCAGATTACTACTGTTTCTATGGTGAAATGCCTGCTGTTTCTTTTGAAACACTTGCAAGAAAAATCTTTCTAAGTGAAGCTGATTTAACTAAAAAAATATATTCTTCACTAAATTTCACTTTATTTAAATATTTACAAGGAAACCTTAGTTATAATTATCAAGAAAAACACATATCAAATCAAATTAGATACGACTTTATTTCAAATATAGACAATTTTATTTATACATCGGATTTTACTCTTAAACTTAGATATGCATATAAGGAAAAATTCATGCGCACTCCGAGAGGGAATAGAATAAGTCTTGGCACAACATACCCAATTGCTTTTTTCAACGCAACTTACGGCACAGATTTATTCCTTGCAAATAACGAGTATTTCAAGCTAGAAGCAAAACTAAAGAAAAAATTTCTTATCAGAAATTTCGGTGAGACAATAATTGATCTTACTGGAGGATATATTTTTGGCGATGTGCCATATACAAATTTATATTATGCCGAAGGCTCTAGGTATAATGTAAATTCCGACTTGGGATTAAGTGTAAACAATACATTTAATACTATGAGAATAGATGAGTTTATTTCAGATAAATTTGCTAATATTTTTATTAGTCACGACTTTGGCAGTTTATTGTTTTCTACAAAATCGTGGAAACCTCAATTACTTATTACTACGGCTATTGGCTGGGGAAACAATTCAAGAATAGGAGAATTGCAAAATGAAACATTTGCAAAAAAAATGAATAAAGGTTTTTATGAAAGTGGCATTCAAATTAATAATATATTAAGCACTTATGGAGTTGGAATATATTATAGATATGGCCCCTATGCCCTAACTAAAGAAATAAATAATTGGGCTTTTAAAATTTCAATAAAATTTAATTTATGGTAAATAATTCTTTGCACGAAAAATATATTTCACGTTGTATACAATTAGCCAAACAAGGCATTCGTAACACCAGTCCTAATCCTATAGTTGGTTCTGTTATTGTATATAAGGATAAAATAATTGGCGAGTCGTACCATCAAAGATGTGGAGAATCTCATGCAGAAATTAATGCTATCAATTCGGTAAAGAATAAAGATCTTCTAAAAAAGTCGACTCTCTACGTTTCCCTTGAGCCTTGTGCTCACGTTGGACGCACGCCATCATGTGCAAAAACTATTACAGAAATTGGTATCCCTAATGTTGTTATTGGTTGTATCGACCCCTTTGATAAAGTTTCTGGAAATGGAATTAAAATACTTGAAAATTCTGGAATTAATGTCATTAGTAGAGTATTAGAAAAAGAATGTATTAGTTTGAATAAGCGTTTTTTTACATATCATGAAAAAAAACGTCCATACATAATTTTAAAATGGGCCGAAACTCTTGATGGATATATTGATATTGTTAGAACTCCAGATAAGCCTAATGCTGCGTGGATAACAAATGCTTACTGTAAAACACTAGTACATAAGTGGCGCACCGAAGAAGATGCATTTCTTGTTGGAAGCAATACTGTTATTCTAGATAATCCACAACTTACTGCACGCAAATGGAGTGGAAACAATCCTTTAAGGATTATTATTGATAGTACAGGAAAACTAAGAAATTCATATAAAATATTTAACTCCGAAGCTCCTAGCATTATATTTAATCCTACACATGAGAAAATAGAAAATTCGACTACATATATTAAAATAGATTTTAATGAAAACATTATACCTCAAATACTAAACATATTATACCAAATAGAAGTACAATCTATTGTTATAGAAGGTGGCGCTCTCACGCTTAGTAGTTTTATTTCATATAATATCTGGGACGAAGCGCGTGTTTTTATTGGGAACAAGCAATTCTACAAGGGCATAGAAGCTCCTAAACTTTGTGCTCCTATCTCCGAACAATTCTTTTATAACAACGATAAACTATTAATTTACAATAACAATGAATACATCTAAAATATCTACAAACAATATTTGGAAAAAAACCATTGCAATTTTATTTGCAATAATACTGTGTTTTATTTTATCTCAAGTTATTACATTAGTATTAAGTTTTGGATATGATATTAAACTAGAAGATTTCAGTTCTGAAATATTTACTAATTTAACTCTCTTAAAACTGTTTCAATCACTTTTTTCAATTACGACATTTGCACTTCCGCCCTTTCTAGTTGCATTATTTTTGAATAAAAATATTGCAAAATACTTTGATCTAAATAATTG
>CAYJBL010000088.1:7101-7346 GCA_964368115.1 uncultured Bacteroidales bacterium | reverse complement strand
TTAAATCTTGTACTATTCTATAATCTTTTGCATACATCATATTTAATCTATCTATTTGTGCTGGAGAAATATTCTCTTTTTTGATCGCACTAATAGGACTAAATATTCCTTTTTTTAATTTTGGCAATAAGGTTGTATCAACAGACTGTTCGATACAATAAGTTACAAAAGTTTTTGTTCCGATAAGTATTGACAATAAGTTTTTTAACATTTTTATTGGTGCTTTCACAAAAAATAAACTTATG
>CAYJBL010000088.1:0-7091 GCA_964368115.1 uncultured Bacteroidales bacterium | reverse complement strand
AAAAGAAATGATTAATAATATTGAAACAAAAAAATCTAACATTCTTTTACTACGCTGATTTTCAGGCTTTGCAATACTATTTATATCTATGCTATATAACTCTCCTGTTGCATTTATCGAATTACTACCAATTACAGATATTCCATCAGGACTTGCTATTTTATAGTCTAATTTTGGATTCTTAAGATTGAGCATTGTCCTTATTATCTGCTTTGCCTGAAGATTTTTAGCACAAAAGATTATTTCATCAATTTTTTTTATTCTTACAATATCATTTAATTGAGAGATATTACCTTCAAAATAATTATCTTCTTTTTCTTGGGAATTTACAAATGCAGCTATTTTGATATTTGGATTATTGTTATTCAATAGTTTAACTAATTGTTCGCATTCCTTTTGTTCACCTACAATTGCCACAATTTTTTTGCTTAAACCTAGTACTCTAAAAGCCGACACTCTAGTGTAGTGCAGTATTATTCGAAGTAAAGGTAATACACTTATTGCCCAAGCTGTTGCTAAAAAGATAATTGCCCTAGAGAACCTTAATTCCATTGGCAATAATGAATATAGTACCAAAATCAATAATAGACCACTTACAGCACCTTTTAAGACATTGATTATTTTTACTGGTTTATCATATCCACCAACAAATATTAAAGATAAAATCCACAATGCAGTATACGAAATTGTTCCGAAGAGCAAAGCATTGTCTGTATATGCGTCAACGCTTCCATATTTATATTGCGACCATAAACGTGATACGAATAATATTCCTAGCACCATTATAGCTGCATCAAGTAGCGGCATAAATACATTTTGTATAAATCTTGACATTATTGCCATTGCAGCTCTTATGTATATTGCTGTATTTATCAGAAATCCAAACATTCCTGCTGTTTTCTCAGTAAAATGTTTTTTTGCAAATATCAACATGGCATTATAAAATACCAAAACATAATTTACACTCCCTTTTTTGGTGCTTTCGCCTTTGTAGTGAATTATTGTTGTTTTTGGATAATAGTAGTTCTTATAGCCACCTTGTATTATCCTGTACGACAAATCAATATCCTCGCCATACATAAAAAAACTTTCATCTAAATTGCCTACTTTTTTTAATGTTTCTTGGCGCAATAGCATAAAAGCACCCGACAATACATCTACTTCATGAATTTGATCTTTGTTTAGATATGTGAGATGATATTTACCAAATTTCTTAGATTTTGGAAACAATTTTGATAATCCAAATATCTTATAAAACGAAACTTCTGGTGTTGGCAATCCTCGTTTAGATTCAGGTAAAAACCTCCCCTTTCCATCTATCATTTTAACTCCTAATCCTCCAGCATCTGGATGTTCGTCCATAAAGTCGCATACAGATTTAAATGTTTTTTCTTCAACAACAGTATCTGGATTCAACAACAAAACATACTCTGCTTGAGATAGTTTTATCGCTTGATTATTTGCATACGAAAATCCATAATTTATTTTATTTTCGATTAAATGTACTTGTGGGAAACGCTCTCGCACCATTGCACACGAACCGTCAACAGAATTGTTATCAACGACAAAAACCTCGGCATCGATATGTTTTGCCGACTCATAAACAGAGTGTAAACACTGTTCTAAAAAGTGTCGAACATTATAATTTACTATTATTACCGAAAGTTTTTTCATCTGCTATTTTTTTAATTTCTATTTTATCGGTCAGATGGTACTCTCGATGAAAAATATCACTGTCTTTGGTGTAATATACAATGAGTATTTTTCATGTTCGTTTCATCGTATCACCAAATTCACCTCCTCAACCTAAAATTGATTTTGCAGACGACAAAAGTAGTAAAAACTATTAAAGCACTTGTAATAATTTATGCGTAAATGTATAATTTTATTTTGGAGAATCTACCTCTAGCCACTGTCGCCGTTAGCACGAATATTCAACTGCGCCTACTAGAAGCAAATGCGAAGCAATCAAAGTTTTTGTAACAAAAAAACATTCGTTTTGTCTTCATGCCAGACAGGCACGTGTGAGAATCGTCATCGCGAACGAAGTGTGGCGATCTGTTCTTTTGCCTTGATACTTGGGTAGAACGTGCCTACAGAGATTGCTGCGTCGCAAAGACGGCACGTGAGTTTTATAGTTGATAAAATCACTTATTTTAGTGTCCCTATACAACCAAAAATATATTTTATCAATAAGCACGAAGATACAACTAAAATCCAGTAATTTTCAATCTTTTGGAGGAATTTTTTACGTAAAGTATGGTAGAAAAAATTGTTTCTCCTCAGGGTCATTTCTATCGCCATAAACCGAATGTAATACTGCATCTATATCCCAATTTTTATGGTACTGTACGCGGTATAACGAACTATCCACCATATAGCCTAATCGATGCGCTATACCTTGCAAATCGCCTGTTAGGTGCGAGTTTTGTGCTGCTGGTAAATCTGACACTAGTCCAAACCCTCCACCCTTACTGATATTATTTTTCCATTCTTTTTCTCTAATGTTGCCCAACCTCCTTCCCACTTAACAACAACTGGTTCATCTATTTCCAAATTTTTCATCACAATTTTAATCATTGTATTATTTTTTGAAATCTCAATAGGAAAATCATTCATAGCATAACACCATAAAGCAGACAGATTAAACTGATATTTTCCTATTTTAAATTCCTCTATAGTTATATTTCCTTCTAGATCTGACGTTAAATTTATTGTTGTATATGAATTATATATAACTAACCTTGCTTCTGGTATACCTAACTCTTCTTCATCTATTATTTTTATTTTTAATTCTATAACAGTTTCTTGTGATTTGCACAAAATAAAATTTAGTGTAAAAAATATACATAAAAAAATTTTAAAATTCTTCATCTATTTATTTCTATTATACAGTTATTATTTTGAAAACCTTTTATTAACACATTAATATATCCTTTGTTTGGCAACTTATTACCGCTTCAAATTCCACTATTTGCTCCATCATTATTAAAATTATAAAAATAAAGTATTAATCAAATAAATTAACACTCAGCCAGCAACTAAAATCGCTATCATAGTAGCACGTTCAAAATGGATATAGTTGGTTTCGTAATATTGTATTGTTGGTAACATTTATAATAATTTGAGGGTAAATATAATAAAATAATTAATTCATTTTCTTTTGTAAGTATAAAATTTACAATTAAACGATTTTACGTAAATTATTTAATCAAAAAAGTACTTCACATCATATTGTTACAATATATTTTAACATTTATTACATTATTAATAATAAAACCATTTCTTTTGTATAAATATATTATCATACAATGCAAAGCAGAATAAAAGATATTAGAAACGACTTCCCTATTCTATCGGAAACTGTTCATGGCAAGCCTCTTATATATTTTGATAACGCGGCTACAACTCAAAAACCTAAAATTGTTTTAGAGACTTTGAATGAGTTCTATTCTAAATACAATGCTAACATACACAGAGGAATACATTTCTTAAGTAATTTCACTACTGAAGCAACTGAAAATGCTCGAAAAACAATTTGCAATTTCATTAATGCAAAATCAGAAAAGGAAGTAATCATAACAAAAGGCACAACAGACTCTATAAATTTATTGGCTTTTTCGTTTGGCGAGAAATATATTAACGAAGGCGATGAAATAATTATTTCAGAAATGGAACACCATTCTAATATTGTGCCTTGGCAAATGATGTGCGAACGTAAAAAAGCAATCATTAAAGTACTCCCTATCAACGATGATGGTGAACTCCAAATTGATAAACTTGAAAATCTAATTACAAGTAAAACAAAATTACTTACTGTAACCCACGTATCTAATGCTCTAGGGACTATAAACCCCATAGAAGAAATTATTCGTATTGCTCACAACAAAAATATTAAAGTTCTTATTGATGGAGCTCAATCTGTTCAGCATATCGCTGTCGATGTACAAAAATTAGATTGCGATTTTTATGCTTTCTCAGGACATAAATTATATGGTCCTACAGGTGTCGGTGTTTTATATGGAAAGCAAGAATTATTGGAAGAACTACCTCCATATCAGGGTGGTGGCGAAATGATTGCAAAAGTAAGTTTTGAAAAAACTACTTACAATGAACTTCCTTTTAAGTTCGAAGCTGGAACGCCCAACTATATAGATACAATTGGCTTAGCAAAAGCAATTGAATATATTCAAGCAATCGGGCTGAATAATATCTACAAATACGAAACTGAACTTTTAGACTACGCAACAGAGAAAATCCAAGCCTTAGATTGGATAAAAATTATTGGAACAGCTAAGAGCAAATCTAGTGTTATTTCGTTTGTTATGGATGGGATTCACCCTTCGGATGCTGGTACAATTCTCGATCATTATGGAATTGCAATCCGAACAGGTACACATTGTGCCGAGCCTGTAATGCAACATTTTGGAATATCTGGAACTGCAAGAGCTTCGTTTGCCCTTTACAATACATTCGAAGAAGTTGATGTTTTTATTGATGCTCTGAAAAAACTTAAACTAATGTTTTAGAAAACAAAATATTTAACACACTACAATTTATTTTTACAATAATGACAATAAAATATTTTTCATCAATTCTAATTGCAATTACCCTTACATGTTCAAATATTTTTGCACAAATAGAAGCAATAATTCCATCAGACAAGCCTAAGCTAGTTGTAGGTATTGTAATAGAACAGACTCGAAAAGATTATATCGAAAAATATTGGGATAATTTTGATGCAAACGGTATAAAGAAATTAATAAATAACGGTTCTTATTTTCACAATGCTAACTACAACTATTCGCTTACACAAACCGCACCAGGGCACGCAACAATTGTAACTGGCGCAGAACCTTCGGAACACGGAATCGTTTCAAATTATTGGTACAATCCTTTAACTTCGGCAAAAGAAAATTGCATTATAGACCAATCTTATCAGGTTGTAGGCGACAAACATGCAACTGGCAATTATTCACCAGAAAACATACAATCATCAACATTTAGCGACGAGGCAAAACTATTTAATCAAGGAAAATCAAAAGTAATTAGCGTTTCGTTAGATCCTTATGGGGCAATTCTTTCGGGTGGATATTCTGCTGATGCAGCATATTGGTTTGACTCTAAAACAGGAAAATGGGTTACTAGCTCGTACTACATGCCAGAACTACCAAAATGGGTCGAAAAAATAAACCATCAACACGCACCTAAAGATTATCTTACACGCGAGTGGACACCATTATTGCCAATCGAAAAATATAACATTGCACAATTTGACTCTAGTTTGTATGAATTTGGGATAAATGGCTCTTTTAAATCATTCCCTTACGTGTACGAAAATATGATGCAAGAGATTCCAAATTACGAACTTATGAATTATATACCAGAAGGAAATACTCATACTACAGATCTTGCAATTGGAGCTTTATACAACGAAAATCTTGGAACTGACGACGACACCGATTTTCTATTTATAAACTACAGTGTTTCAGAAAATATTGGAAAATTATTCGGACCACAATCTATTGAAATTCAAGACTTATTACTTAGACTAGATAAAAATTTAGCTCACTTAATTAGTGTACTAGAAGAAACTGTTGGAAAACAAAACACATTAATCTATCTTACGTCAAACCACGGAATTTCTGAGGTTCCGCAGTATCTAATTGACAATAAAATGCCAGCTGGGCATTTCAAACAGCACCACATATTAGCTCTATTAAATTCTTATTTAAAAGCTATTTACGACGAAGGAGAATGGGTATTAGATTTCAACAATAATCAAATTTATTTAAACAAAACCCTAATAGAAGATTCCCAAATCCCTATGCAAGAATTTCAAGAAAAAGTGATTTCGTTTATTGTCAATTCTGCAGGAATTTCAAATGCAATAGGCTCGTGGCAATTTCAAAATATAGTTTTTATTGATGGAATGCCCAAAAAGATGCAAAATTCATTTAATCAAAAACGCTCTGGCGATATTATGATTTCTCTTAAATCTGGCTGGATCGAAGATGTATCGTATGCTGCAAATCATAATTCTGGATATAAGTACGATACAAATGTTCCACTAGTTTTTTATGGTTGGAAAATAAAGAAGCAAAATATTTATGCTGATGTTAATATTACAGATATCGCCACTACAATATCAATGATGTTGGGAACACCCCCACCTCCTATTTCTAGTGGTAAAACTCTCAAGGAAATTTTCACTAAACAATAAACCTCTAACAACTATGACAATAAAAGAGATATACGAGTATTTTGACAAAATAGGAACAGTAGTTTTCGCTACAATTGATGGAGATTATCCTGTTACGCGTATGGCACATTTTAGAGCCTACGACGAAAACGGAATTTATTTTATGACAATGTACACTAAACCATTTTATAAGCAACTGAAAAAGACTGGTAAAGTTTCGGTTTGCGGTTTGGCGGCAAAAACACAAGTAGAGCATAAAGATAACGGAGATATAGAGTTTGATGCAGGATATTCGATCAGGCTTATGGGTGATGTTGTCGAAGTTCCGATGGATGAAATTAAAGCAAAAAATAACCCTGCTTTTGATTTCTGTATTAAAGATTTTGAAAGATACCCTGCTATGGTTGTTTTTTGTGTAACAAAAGCCTATGGAGATATTTTTGATTATGATTTTGAAAAAATAAACCGAGACCATAAACTGGAGCGCATTACATTTGCGTATGGAGGTGCTGAAAAACAAGTGCTAGGCCTTACAATAAACAAAGAAAATTGTATTTCATGTGGTACTTGCGAAAATGTTTGTTCTTTTAATGCGGCTCACAAATCAGAGGAAAAATACGAAATTGACCGCACTCGTTGCGACTTATGTGGAGATTGTTTGATTCACTGCCCTGCGGATGCTATATTTTAGCTTTTCGCTGTTGGCTATTCGCTTTTCGCTTTTCGCTGTTCGATATTCGCTTTTCGCGGTTGGCGGTTGGTCATTCGCTTCTCTTTCGTCAATTTTCTGTATTTAAGGAATATTTAAGAACTTTATTTTACCCTCCAGTTAGAAAAAAAACTCCCAGTTAATGTAACTAAAATCGCATAAATCAGAGATACAACAATA
>CAYJBL010000087.1:0-7492 GCA_964368115.1 uncultured Bacteroidales bacterium | reverse complement strand
TCTTTATGTGCAATTCTTGCCAATCACATTAAAACCCAAAAATTTGACAAAAATGTATTCTATAATAAAAATACACACCTTGAGATTAGCAATAGATGTGTAAACAAATGCAAGTTTTGTTCATTCTACCGAGAAAAAGGAGATCCCGAATGTTGGGACTTAGAAATTGTTGATGTGATTAATATTTTGTCTGACAAAAAAATTTCAAATATTACTGAAGTACACATTACCGGAGGATTACATCCTGATAAAAAACACGATTTTTTTTGCTCGCTTTTTAGCGAAATCAAACGTATTTTTCCAAACATACATATCAAAGCATTTACAGCAGTAGAGATTGAATATTTTGCAAAATCAGGAAAAACTAGTGAATTAGAAATACTACAAAGTCTAAAAAAACATGGGCTAAACTCACTTGCTGGCGGAGGTGCAGAAATTTTAAACGACGATATTCGTAAAATACTGTGTCCCGAAAAAACAAATTCTGAAACCTGGCTACGCGTTCACAAACTTGCACACAATTGCAATCTTAGTTCAAATTGTACAATGCTTTATGGACATATTGAATCTTTTGCTGATAGAGTTTCTCACATGAACAGACTTCGTATTCTACAAGATGAAACAAATGGATTTAATTGTTTTATTCCTCTTAAATACAAAAATTTTGGAAATTCTCTAAATCTAGTTTCCGAGCTTAGTACTTATGACGAACTGAAAAACTATGCAATTGCGAGAATATTTCTCGACAATATTCCTCATATTAAAGCATATTGGCCTATGTGTGGAAAAGAGACAGCTGCTTTAAGTTTATCTTTTGGAGTTGACGATATAGATGGCACAATTAGTAATTCTACGAAAATATATTCGATGGCTGGAAGTTGTGAACAAAAACCTGAAATGAACGAATCTGAGATTTGCAGCTTAATATCTAAACACGGATACATTCCTACCGAAAGAGATTCACACTACAATATCCTATTCTCTTAAGCTCAATCTTAGAAAAATAAATAATAATATTGTAAACGCCCATAATGAAGAGCCTCCATAACTAAGAAATGGCAACGGAATTCCGACAATTGGCGCTAAACCAATAGTCATACTTATATTCACAGCTACATGGAAAAATAATATTGATGCCACTCCGTATCCATATATCCGCACAAACTTTGTTTTATGCCGCTCTGCTATAATTATTATCCTTACTATTAGAATCCCAAACAAAATTAATATTACAGTTGATCCAATAAATCCCCATTCTTCTCCAATTGTACAAAAAATAAAATCCGTACTTTGCTCTGGGACAAAATTATATTTCGTTTGTGTTCCATTTAAAAATCCCTTTCCCCAAAAACCTCCTGACCCAATTGCTATTTTAGATTGATTTACATTATAACCTATACCATAAGGGTCATCTACTTTTCCAACCAATTCATTTATACGATGTTGATGATGAGACTGCAACAGATTATTGAAAATATAATTTACCGAAAAAACATACACACTAATACCAATAAAAAACAAGAAAAAGATTACAAAAATTCTATTTTTCTTAATTCTATACATCACTAATAATTGTAATGAAAATAATCCCACAAGTTTCAAAATTAAATTTTGTGGTTTTTAGTACTTGATTTTTTTGGAAAATTTGTTGTATGAATAAGTTATTATCCGTGAATATATATTTTTCCCATTTACAAATCTAAAAATCATAACTACTACCGCAAATACAATAAGCAATAAAACTTCTGGACTAATAAGCAATGCAAGAAGAAATAAGCCTATTAGTGCAAATAGAGCTATAAAGATTGTTCGACTAAAACCTTCTCGAAACAAAACAAAAATAAACGAGCAAAAGACTAAAGCTGAACCAGTGTCATTTTGAGCAAGGATTAATAACATTGGCAACAAAACAATTAGTGCAAGAACAATGAATTGTTTAATATTTCTAAAGTCGAATTCTAATTTACTGATATACCTAGCCACGGCTAAACATGTAGTAATTTTAATAAATTCAGCCACTTGTATCCTTACTGCTCCAAACTCTAGCCACGATTTAGATGAATTTACCTCTACACCGAAAAATAAAACCGAAAGCAGCAAGAATAGACCTATTCCATACATTAAATATGCAAAAATATTGTAAAACCTACTATCAACAGATAGGACAAAAATTGCCATTAAAAACGCTGCTATAATCCAAACAATTTGTTTTCCATACCTCATTTCAAAATCAAAGAAACTTGAATGCGATTCCTCAAAAACAGCAGAATATATATTCATCCAACCAATGAAAACAAGTAATATGTATACCAGAACAATAATCCAATCAATATCAGCGAATATATTTAATTTTCTCTTACTCATTATTTTCAATAAATTCTATCCCTAATATCCTATTTTCTAATTCCTTATCTATTTCCTCTACTTTAAGATACTTTTCTATCATTAGTTTTGCAATCGGAGCTGCCCACACACCTCCAAATCCAACATTTTCTAAATATACAGATATTACAATTTGTGGATTATTTCGTGGTGCTAACGCAATAAATGCTGCATGATCCTTTCCATGAGGATTTTCTATTGTGCCCGTTTTCCCGCAAATAGAGATTTCTTTTGAATATGCATTTAATCCTGTTCCTCTTTTTTCGTTCACAACATCAAACATTCCTTCTATAATAATTTCAAAATAATCTTTATTGAATGGTGTGTGTGTCTGTTTTCTTTCTACACATTGAGCATCGACTCCACCTACTGACTTAACTAAATATGGCTCAATATAATAACCTCGATTTGCGATAATTGCACAAAAATTGGCCATTTGCAACGGGGACATCAATAATTCTCCTTGCCCAATACTTAACGAATATATCGTGCTAAATGCCCAACGATATTTGCCATACAGTCTATCATAAAAGTCGGCATTTGGCACAAATCCTTTACTGACGTTTGGTATACCAATATCAAATCGTTTGTTAAATCCTAAATCTAAAATATTTTCTTCCCATTTAACTAGCCCTAATCTAGAGTCTCTGAATATACTTTTTTCTTTTCCTTGCTGTATTAAATTCTTAAACACATGATAAAAATACGGATTACAAGAATACTGTAGTGCTTTTGCCACACTTGTTGTTGGTGGATGCGAATGGCAACCAACTAACGATTTATTACACAAGTAACATTGATTTGGATCCAAAACTCCATCTTGCAATGCTAATAATGCTTGTGCCATTTTAAATATTGAACCAGGTGGGTAAGTCGAAGTTACTGCACGATTCAAAAAAGGTTTATCCGAAATTTTCAATAAACTATCATAATTGTGCCCTCTATGACGACCAACCAAAAGACTAGATGAATATGTTGGTGATGACACTAATGCCAATATTTCTCCTGTTGCTGGGTCTATTGCAACTATACTTCCTTTTTTATTTTTCAAAAGCTTCTCTCCATACTCTTGAAGCTTTGCATCAATTGTAAGTACTATATCCTTTCCTGGTATTGCTAATGTATCGTATTTTCCTTGCGCATAACTCTCCCTAATATTACCTTGTACATCTACCAATTGTATTGTTAAACCTTTTTCCCCTCTCAACTGTTCTTCATAATACTTCTCTATCCCATTTTTTCCTATATAGTCTCTTGCTGCATAGTAATTATCCGATCTTAATTCTTCAATATTTACTTCTCCTACATTCCCCAAAATATGAGCAGCTATATCCTTATTATATCTCCTAACTGTTCTGTCTTGCACGAAAAAACCAGGATATTTATACATATATTCCTGCAATACAGCATACTGACCCATCGATATTTGTTTGTAAAAAACTGAAGGCCTGTGCTTTGAATATTTAATACAAGCTTCCAATTTCTTATCAAACTCCTCTTTTGTAATATTCAAATGATTGCACAATGACAATGTATCAAATTCTTCCATATTATTTGGAATAATATACATATCATAAGCTAATTCATTGCTAACAATTAGTTCGCCTTCCCTATCGTATATTAGACCTCGTATTGGATAAACAACAGTTTTTCGTCGAGAATTATTTTCTGAAGATATCTTAAAAGATTGATTTATTAATTGTAAGTGAAATAATTTCACCCATATAACTATAAATATGAAAATAAATATTGCAATGATGACAAACTTTCTATTATCGTAATGCTTCATCTATTCTTTTGAAAATAAATAATACCCAAATACGACAACTAAAAATGTGCCTAACGAACTCATTACTACTCTAAACAAAGTATAAAAAAATTGACTAAAACTAAAAATGTCAATATAAAACAAATATGTATGATGAATAAAAATAAGTACAAATGAATATTTTATAAACCAAACATAAACTCTCAATATTTTATGTGTATAATATTTATCTTGTGGGGCAAAAATTCTTAAAAAATATGGTCTCAAAAAAGCGACCAATACTATTGCTGATGTGTGCAGGCCTAATGTTGAGTTAAATATATCGATAATAAATCCCAATGCAAATGCCATAAACAATGCGGTATGCTTATTAGTTTCATGCGGCAACATTAAAATAAATAATAAGTATGCATATATGTTAATATCAACATAATGACCTATTTTATCAAATAATAATACCTGAAAAAATAAAGAACTTAAAAAAAGTAATACATATTTACCTCTACTATTCATCATCTTCTCCTTCTCCCATCAAACTATCAATTTGATTTTTATCTGTATTATTTATCACATAAACATATGTCAAATTCCTATAATCTGTACTTAAGTCAACTTTAATGTTATAAAAATTTGTTGAAGCATTTTGAGTGTACGATTCTACATTTCCAACATTAATGCCTTCTGGGAAAATTGATGAAAATCCACTTGATACAACTAAATCTCCTTTTTGTAAGTTCACATATCCAGGTATTCCCTCTAAATTAGCTATTCTTTTATCGCTTGCATCCCAAGATAAAGAGCCAAAATAATCATTCTTATTTAACTTTACACTAATTTTTACTTCTGAATTTATTATCGGTAATATTGTCGCATAATCTTCTGTTACAGAATAAACAACACCAACAACTCCCTCTGTCCCAACTACTCCCATTTCAGGTTTTATTCCGCTCGCTCTCCCTTTATTTATTGTAATAAAATTTTTACTTTGATTAGATGTTACGCCTATTACTTTTGCTGCAATATATTCAAATTTTGCATCTACTAGAAGTGGGACATTACTTCGACTATACCTATCTAACTTATTTTTCAACTCCTGATTTTCAAGCATTAACTCATCATTCACGGTTGCTAAATTTATATACTCCAATACGCCGCTCCATGAGTCAGAGATATTTGCAGCAATAGCATTTGACGAAGTTAAATATGCTGTTTTATGAAAATTATTCGATGTAAATATAAAAATAAAACACACTACTTGCATTAGCACAAAAACTATCGCGAAAGAATATTTAATAATGAAATTTATTAAATTCCCCATCAACTATAGTTTATCTAATAAGGAACGTATATCGATCAGTATTTTTTAAGGCGATTCCTGTCCCGCGAGCAACTGCTCGTAAAGGCTCGTCTGCTACGTGAAATGGGATATTTGTTTTTTCATACAAACGCTTATCCAAACCTTTCAATAAAGCTCCTCCACCTGCTAAATAGATACCATTTGTATAAATATCTGCATACAATTCGGGTGGAGTTTCTTCCAATGTTGCCATTATTGCTGACTCTATTTTTGTTATTGACTTATCTAGACAATAGGCAACTTCCCTGTATGTAACAGGTATTTCCATTGGTAGTGCTGTCGTTTGGTGAGGTCCTCTGACAATATAATCATTTGGTGGTGTCTCTAATTCTGCTAAAGCAGACCCAACATTTATCTTTATTTCTTCTGCTGTTCTTTCTCCTAGTTTAATATTATGCTGATATTTCATATACTCCTGAATATCGCTAGTGAAATCGTCCCCAGCAACACGGATTGACTTGTTACATACAATTCCTCCTAACGAAATAACAGCAATTTCTGTTGTTCCTCCTCCAATATCAACAACCATGCTACCTTGTGGAGCTTCTACATCTAAGCCTATTCCTATTGCTGCTGCCATCGGCTCATGTATCATATATATTTCTCTACCACCAGCGTGCTCTGCCGAATCTCGAACCGCACGAATTTCTACATCTGTACTTCCTGATGGTATACAAACTACTATTTTTAAAGATGGATTAAACCACATTTTTTTACTATACAGCATTCTTATCATCCCTTTTATCATAAGTTCTGCTGAATTAAAATCGGCAATAACACCATCACGTAATGGCCTAATTGTTTTTATGCCAACGTGCGTTTTCCCATGCATCTGACGTGCTTTACTACCTATCGCCACTAACTTCCCAGATCGATCTTCTATTGCAACTATTGAAGGCTCATCAACAACTATTTTTTCATTGTGAATTATAATAGTGTTTGCTGTACCTAAATCAATTGCTATTTCATGTTGTAAAAAAGAAAATAAGCCCATAATTCTTATAAATTTTGCGTATCAAAAATATAAAAATATATTCAAATTTTAACTCTCGTTTACTTTTTTTTATTTTTTTTGTTTTTATATTTATTACAGCAATTTTAACAATAAAATTTGCTCGTTTTTTTACTCAAAAACTTATACTATAAACAACGAATGTATTATTTAGGGATTGATATAGGTTCCACTACCTTAAAAATTGCGCTAGTAGATAATTCTAATAAACTTATTTACCATAACTACCTGCGACACAACACCAATATCCTGCAAACTGCAAATTCAATTCTCACAAAAATACAAACTCAATTTGGAGACATTTCTCTTTGCATAGCAATTACTGGCTCAGTTGGCATGGGATATGCAAAAAGATTTGGGGTAAAGTTTATTCAAGAAGTAATCGCCTCGGCATCTTATATCGAATCTTGCTATCCAGAGGTAAAAACTCTTGTTGACATAGGTGGCGAGGATAGTAAAATGATTTTTTTCAAAAAAAATCAAGTTCCAGACATAAGAATGAATGGAAATTGTGCTGGTGGAACGGGTGCATTTATCGACCAAACTGCAAACTTATTAAATATTAAAAATTCGGAACTCGATAAATTTGCAAAAAATGGATCTCAAATCTATCCTATTGCTTCGCGATGTGGTGTTTTTTCTAAAACCGACATTCAAAACTTAATTAGCAAAGGTGTTGACAAATCTGATATAATACTATCAACTTTTCGAGCCTTATCCCAACAAGTCGTTACTTCTCTTGCTCGTGGTGCTGAAATAAAACCTCCTATCCTTCTATGCGGAGGACCGTTTGCTTTTTTAAATGAATTAAAAACTCAATTTTGTTCAGAAATTGGATTCTCCAATAACGACATCATTTCTCCTAAAAACTTAGAATTAATTCCCGCAATAGGCTGCGCTTATCTTGCAAAAGATGGCACTAATATTAAATTAAAAAAACTAATCGCTTATACACGATTAAAGCAAAATCCAA
>CAYJBL010000086.1:0-7632 GCA_964368115.1 uncultured Bacteroidales bacterium | reverse complement strand
CATCTGCGAATTCAATATCTCTTAAATCTGGAGCAAATTTTGATGTCGGTAGAATCTCTTCACAGCGAACTAACACTTCTTTTGCCTTTAATGTATCTCCCTGATGAGCTAATTGAATTGCTAGTTTTGTAAATGTATTTCTGATTCTAACTACTTTTACTGTTCTATCAATTGTATTATCAATCAATACATCAGGATCAGCAATATTCCCCCATTCGTATTTCTCCATCAAATTTTCATACATTATATCAGAATCTATTTCAGCTTCAAACTGTGATTTTATTGGCACTAATCGATATGCAAATCCCTCGTTTCTAAAATAATCATCCAAACCTAAAGTATTTCTACTACCGATCGAAGTAAAATAAATCGGACGATTCCATTCATTTGTTCGTAACATATCCAGCGTCATCATCTCATTCTTAATTAGATGATTTCGATTCATATTAAATTTTAGTATAGATTCGATTCTATCTGCGTCTTTTGCTAAAACAGTTCCGTTATCTACTACCGTAGCCGAGTCAACCTTTAAGTAAAGTTTATTTCTGTGATAGGTATACTCCTTTGAGCCTGCATACATAATTGTACTTGCTTTATCGTTTGCAATAAAATTCAATAAACTATCTACAGAAATATATCCTTGCTCTTCTCCTTGCTGTTTTGGAATATAATATACAACATCTCTAACAGTAGGTTCATATTTATCTCTTGTAAATGTAGCTGGAATTGCTTCTGCATCGTAAGTTGCAGTTTTCGATTGATCTACATACCAATCTGAAGCAAAGTATGGAAGACAAACTACTTTTACGTCTGTTCTATAGCCTTCTACCTCTTGAGCATACCAGATAGGGAACGTGTCATTATCACCATACGTGAATAATATTGAATTTGGTGCACAGGTACTCAAATAGTTATGTGCAAAATCACGTGCAATATATCTATTGCTTCTGTCATGATCATCCCAGTTTTCTGATGCCATTATATATGGAACAGGAACACAAATAAGTGTCGCAACTCCTGCTGCTATTTTTGCTGGGCTAAATCTTTTAAGTGCTCGATAAATAGCCACAACACCTAATCCAATCCAAATTGCAAACGCATAGAACGACCCAGCATATGCATAATCACGCTCACGTGGTTGATTTGGAGTTTGATTTAAATATACTACAATTGCAATTCCAGTTAGAATGAACAATAAGGCTACAATCCACCAATCTTTCAAATTCTTAAACAATTGATAGCCCAGACCAATTAAACCTAATAGCAATGGCAGCATATAATATTTATTATTTGCTTTATTATTTTTCAAATGATCTGGCATTTTTGTTTGATCTCCTAAACGAGAATCATCTATCGCTGGTATTCCTGAAATCCAGTTACCATGAATTGTATTTCCATATCCTTGAATATCATTTTGGCGCCCTGCAAAATTCCACATAAAATAACGCCAATACATCCAATTCATTTGATAATTTATAAAAAACTTGATATTATTCGAGAACCTTGGTTTTGATTGAGTTATTTTCTGTCCGCCAAAATCTTTATACACTTCTATATGTGCAGGATCACTGCTATGCATACGTGGGAACACTGTACTTTCTGTGTCTTTATAGACTGGTTTAGAACGAAATCCTACTTCATCATATTTATCATCATGTTTTACATAAATCGGTTTATCGTTTTCATATCTCAACGGCTTTGCATGATAATATTGTCCATATGCTAATGGACGGTCACCATATTGCTCTCTATTTAAATAGTACAATAAATTAAATACATCTTCTGGATTATTTTGATCCATTGGAGGATTTGCATTTGATCTAATAACTATAACTGCATAACTAGAATACCCTATAATAACGAGAGTCAATGACAACATTATTAGATTCAATAATTTTTTATTTTGTTTCGTTAAATACACAACCCCAGCAACCATACCTGCTGTTATAAGAATATTAAAAAAAGCACTTCCAGAAATAAATGGAGCTCCAATTAACACAACTGCTACCGAAGGTAAAACATAGTTTAAAATTTTATTTTTTGAATATTGTGTAACATAAATTGATGCAAATAAAAATCCAAATGCTAAAAGAGCCCAGATCAATAATCCTGCATTAAAAGACATGCCCAAAGCATTTACAAAGAATAGCTCAAATTTTGATGCAATTATTGCAACTCCAGGGATAATTCCCCACATTAACATCGCTATAATCAGTAAAGATATTGCAGAGGTTAAGACAAAGCCAAGATTTGATGTTTTGAATTTTTTATAATAAAATACAAAGGCAATTGCAGGAATAGTTAATAAGTTTAACAAGTGAACACCAATTGACATTCCGACTAACAGAGCGATTAATAATATCCACCTAGAAGCAGTCACATCATTCTCTTCGTTACTCCATTTTAATATTGCCCAAAATACAATTGCTGTAAAAAACGAAGAAAAAGCATATACCTCGCCTTCAACTGCCGAAAACCAGAACGTATCAGAGAATGTATAGGCCAATGCCCCAATTAAGCTTGCTCCTATTATTGCTATTGTGTTTGCAACATTATAGTTTTTATCTGGTGCTATCATTCTTTTTGCAAAATAGGCTATCGACCAATACAAAAATAATATCGTAAATGCACTTGTAATTGCCGACATTGCATTCACCATCAACGCAACCTGTTCTGGACCCGAGGCAAACATTGCAAAGAAACGAGCTACTAACATAAAAAATGGTGCCCCAGGTGGATGACCTACTTCTAATTTATTTGCAGCGGCAATAAATTCACCACAATCCCAAAAACTAACTGTTGGCTCTATTGTTATCATATACACTATTGCTGCAACAGCAAACGATAACCAACCAAAAATAATGTCTAATCTTTTAAATGTTTTTTGTGTCATTCTAATATGATTTTTTCGTATTTTCCTTATTCAATGCGCAAATATAATATAATTATCTACATTTAATTTAATAATGATAATTAGAAATTGTTAATGATTTTTAATACTCATAAATTAGTTCACAATTTGGGTTATTATAAAAATGGCTTGGCATTATTACAATTGTACGCGTTAAAAGCATTTCTATTTTAGATCTCTTTCCCCGACTAATATCCCAACCTATTTCCTTGTAAACCTCCCAAACATATTCTGAACAATACAATTTCGACTGATCTTCAGTATTATATTCTCCGTCAAATTCCATTTTATCATTCACAAACCCTAAAGCTTTTTTATTTATTATTTGCCTCTGCTCATCTGTCATTTTAAAACGGCAGATAGCTCCATGTTCTGCTTTTTCATAGTTGAAAAAATCATCAATTTCATCTAATTGCAAATACTCTATTTCATCGTCAGTCGGAACTGCATGGGCAACCATAATTTCTCCATTTACATCCACAGCCATTCCAACATGAGAATAATCGCCATTTAGATCTGCTAACAAAACTACATGACTTTCTAGCGAGCGACCTTGCCTAAATAGCAAATCACCACTTTTTATTTTCTCCTTTATAACTGAAATACTCTGAGAATTATCTTCTTCTCCGAAATAGGAACACGAACAGCAACTAAAAATCATTATGAATATTATTAATAATTGCTGTGCTAAATTTTTAACCATCTATACTGCTGCTATATAAAAAGACCACACAATTCTAGTTTGTGTGGTCTTTTTCTTACATTACTTACTTATTACATTTCTAATGTTTCAATTTTCAAAGTCCATTTACCGTCAACTAACGCTAATTTAATTTCCGAGTTTTGCTTTTCCTCTTTCCCTTCTTTATCTACAGCTACTGCTTCGATCTCTACTACAGCAGTTTTTCCATCTTCTGCTATTGTTTCTTTAGTTGCTTTTACTGATTTAATTTCTCCTCCTTCTTCTTTAATAGCCATTGATGCCATAGACGCCATAGATTTAGCTTTTTCTATTTCTTCATCTGTCCCAGCAACATAAGCCATATAACCATCTACATCTCCTTTATACAAACACTCTTGTGATTTAACTGCTACCTCTGATGGAGTCATTGATTTGTTTCCACATGATGCAAAAAATAGTGACATTGCAATCATTACTACCATAACTTTTCTCATAATAATTCTGTTTTTAAGTTTATAAAAATTAATTTCAACAGCAAATATACATTAATAAAGTGTAATATATATTCTTTTTTATAACATTTTCCCATTAATTTATAATATAGCAAAATGCGATGTAAAAATACGTTAGCTTCCATTAATAGAAAAAACCACACAAATGTAGGGTTACTACAGTTTATGTGGCCATTTTCTAATTTTAGATTACTGCATTTCTTCTACGTCAATTTTCAAAGTCCATTTTCCGTCTACTAGAGCTAATTTTACATCTGATGTTTCAGGTTTATCCACACCATCTTTTGTCGACACAACTGCTAAATTTACTACAGCAGTCTTTCCGTCTTCTGCAATAGTTTCGCTAGTTGCTTCAATTGATTTTAACACAATACCATTACCTTGCAGCCCTATTAATGCTGTTTCTACCATAATTTCTGCTTTTTTAATTTCTTCGTCTGTTCCTGCTACGTGAGACATAAACACTTTACCATCACCAGCGAATAAATCTTTATATGCTTCTACTGCTACGTCAGATGGAGTTGCTTTTTTCTCTCCACATGAAACAAAAAATACTGATACAGCAAGTACCATCACCATAATTGAGATAATCTTTCTCATAATAATTCTCTTTTTAAAGTTATTAATTAATTTTTCGGGTGCAAATATAAACACTTTGTTTCTATTCCCTAGTACTACTAACAATTAAATAAAAAAAAACGCATTAATAATATTTTTCATTATTAATGCGCTTAAAAATATCTATTATAAACTATTCTGTAATGTCAATTATTTTCCAATTTCCATCAACCAAAACCAGTTCCACTTCGTCTGATATTACTTCCTCTTCCATTTCAAATTGCAAAGTTGCTTCAAACTCTACAACTGCTGTTTCTCCATCTGACGCAATTGTTTCTTTTAATGTTTTAATAGATTTTAGCGTAATTTTTTCTGTTTTAAATTCTGCTGCGGCTGCTTCAAATTCTAATTTAGCTTCTTTTATCTCTGCATCTGTTCCTGAAATACAAGACATAAAACTGTCTAAATCACCACTAAACATTGATTCATACGCTTTTGTTAATACTTCTGATGGAGTCGCTTTTTTTCCACACGAAATAAAAAACAATGATATTGCTAGAAGCATTACCATAATTGAAATAATTCTTTTCATAATTTTTATTTTATTAATATTTGAATGCAAAAATAAACAATTATTCTCTTACTTCCTATTTTTCATGAATAAGAGCGATGGCATTAGCACTAATTCCTTCTTCTTTTCCTTCAAAACCTAATTTTTCCGTTGTTGTCGCCTTTACCGAAATATCATCCTCATTTATAGACATTACTTGAGATAATACCTTTTGCATTTGAGGTATATAACTTTTTATTTTAGGATTTTGCAATATTACTACAGAGTCTATATTCCCTATTTCATATCCGCTATTACGCACCAAATCGCAAACTTTAGATAATAAGATTTTACTATCAATTTTTTGGTACGCATTATCAGAATCTGGGAAATGATAGCCAATATCTCTTTTAGATACGGCGCCTAACAATGCATCGCATATTGCATGGATCAATACATCTCCGTCTGAATGCGCGATACATCCTTTTGAATGCTCTATTTTTATCCCGCCTAACCATAATTCCAATCCTTCTTGCAAAGCATGGACGTCGTATCCTGTTCCTACTCTAAATTTCATTTTTTACTAAATAAAAAATCGCTTATGTTTATTGAAATTCAGTTAAACATAAGCGATTTTTGAACAATATTATTTATTTATTATTCTGCCGATGCCTCATCCATCAATGCTCCTAAATTAAAATTCAGAGTAAAGCGGAAAGTATTTTGTAATGGATTATTTTGTGTTGTTGGCACTAGATAAGAAAAATCTAATCCAAAAACATTCATTTTTAAACCTGCACCAAATGTGAAATATTTTCTATTTCCTTTGTATTCGTGCTCATTAAAATAACCTACTCTAAAAGCAAATTGGTTGTCATACCAATACTCTAGACCTGTTGATACTGTAAATTCAGCCATTTCTTCTCTAAATGTTGAAGCTTGTCCATTTTTAACAAAAGGAGTTGCTACACCTGGAGCGTCAGCCCACGATGTGAATAAAGCAGATGCTATAGATACATTTGGATCTTTACCATGCTTTATTATCTCGTCAGATACAGTTACTGTTGTTCCATCTGGTAATGTTTCTCCTGATTGATAGTATACAGGTGGTGTCGGAACCAAAAGTTTATTTACATCTACCGTTAACATAAGGCTATTGTAAGAGTCTAGTTCTACTTTGTACCCTGCTCCTAATCTGAAGTTTTGAGGAATAAAATCCTGATATTCTTCTGAATAAGATATTTTAGCACCAATATTACTAATATTAACACCAGCCATAAATGTAGACTTTAATCCTGCCAATTTTATTAATTCTGTATCATAATAATAAAATGAAATATCTGCAGCAACACTCTTTCCTGGAGAAGTTTCTAATGTTCCAGCAGACTGTCCACCAGTTAAATTAGAATAAATAAATCTCATAGCTACCGAACCTGAAAATTTCTCGCCTAATAATCTTGAGTACCCTAGGTCTATTGCAAATTCATTTGGAGAAAAATCCTGCAACAATTGATTATATTCATCTCTAAATTGAATACTTCCTAAGTCAAAATAGCGTAAAGACGCACTAATAATATTTTCTTTATCAATTTTTTTATATCCTGAAATATAAGCAAGATTCATATCCGAAACCATTTCTCTTAACCATGGAGTATAAGAGATTGCAACACCCATATCATCTTCGATAAAGCTATATTTAGCAGGATTCCAATGCATTGAATTAACATCTGGTGTTGTTGCAACACCTGCATCACCTAAACCGCCAGCTCTAGTATCTGGAGCTATCATAAGGAAAGGCACTGTCGTTGTAATTGAATTAGGAGCATCACGCCCAATTTGATCATTTACTGTTTGTTGAGCACTTAAACTTACACATAAGCACATAAGCATACTCAACACTAAAATCGATTTTTTATACATATCTCATCTTTTTTAAGTCTGCAAATTTAATTTCTTTTTATTTAACACAAAAAAAATATTAAATAATTTGCATTAATTAATTACATATTTAATTTAAAATCACTAATTTTTCAAAATTATCTACTACTTCGCCACTTGACGTACGAACTTTTATCTTATACACATATACTCCATTTCCTATCTTATCTCCATATTGATCCTTTCCATCCCAATGTATTGGCTGTGATCTAAAACCTGTACTAACAATTGTACTTTCAATTGTTTTCACATGATTTCCAGCAACTGTAAATATTTGTATCACCACATCTAGCTCTTGATTAGGTTGATTATGGTCAAAATAGAAATTCGTATTAGTACTAAATGGGTTAGGATAATTAAAGATATGGTCAATTACTAATTCCGAAGAATTTGCAACAATAAAATCTGTCGTCATCTCGCTACTATTATTCATTACGTCCCATGCTTTAATTTTTACTGTATGCTCACCAAGTTCTAATTT
>CAYJBL010000085.1:0-7647 GCA_964368115.1 uncultured Bacteroidales bacterium | reverse complement strand
GTCTTTAATAATCTTATAAAGATATTCTTCTCCTTTAAAATTTACACCTTCATTTGCACCTTCATCCTCTGTCGGAATAAAATCAGTTTTAAATTTAAATTATTTCTTAATAAAATACCCTCCATTTTTGGTAGCTCCTCTAAATTCTACTTTGTCGGATAGCTCTTTAATATACCTCTTTGTTGTACTGAGACTTTTACCTATTCTATCTGCTAATATCGGTGCAGTTAATCCCTCTTCTATGCTAATTATTTCTAGTAGCAAACTTTTTGCATCAACACTATTTGTAGTGTCATTATTTGTGTTTTCAGTGTCATTTGTAGAGTTTGTAGTGTCATTCTCTGTATTTGCAGTATCATCACCATTATTCAATGTGCCACTAACTTTATCTGGACGAGGAATAGTAACTAACACTCCTCCAAATGCACTCTCAAATTTTGGTATTGGCAATCCTGCATCTTTAAAGCCTCTAGTCACTTTGCCAATGCCACGCCCCCACGACTCAATAAATCCTGCTTTATAAAAAACATTTGCAATATTTCGATTTCTTGGGTGCGAAGTGTGAGGCAAAAGCAACTCCTCTATTGGTAGATTATCAGGTAATTCACCTTGATTCCACAACCACAAGTAGTCGTTGAACACTTTTAGTTGAATATGCACGCCCATATAATCCTTATGGATAATAGAGTTAAATATTAACTCTCGAAGTGCATCCTCTGGGATCTCCAAAGTTTCAATACGATCCAATCCTTTGTAGCTAATTGGTGAGGTTAGGTATTTTGATCTTAGCAAATCAACAACTCTATCTGCCATTTGGATGATATTTCCCTCGACAATATCTTGAAATATTAGGTCGCTATCATCTTTAATAAAACGCCCAATTCTAAAATCTGACGAAGTGAAAAATTTAGATGGTCGCTTTGCAAAGAGTAGTAGTGCAGCGTTCTTGATCTTCCCATCATCGGTGATAAGATTGAGATTATACAAAATATCCTCTGTACTATCCTCTTTAGAGTCCGAAGGCATACGATTAGAGGCGATCGCTTTCTTTAAGAAATAATCAACTGCCGAGCGGTCAATATCATCAATAGTAGCACGCTCATTTTCCACATCATCCCACGAACGCCCCATCTTTTTCAAAATAAATTGTTGCAGGGCAATACCTTTAAGCTCTTGCTTTGTCGATCCTGAGCGGTAGTGATAAACACCTTTCAACGCTATCGGAATATTGCTAGGGGATACAACTATCTCGATATAATCCTTTTCATCCTCATTGTGCAGATTGACATCCACGACAATGCCTAGGAAGTTTACCACCTTATTTGGTATATCTTCCATCAACCGCTCAGCATTAACAACTCCAACAATCTGTTTGTCATCGTTTACGCCAATGTATATTGCACCACCTTGAGCATTAGCAAAACCACATATCCATTTCAGATACTCGTCTCGCCAACTCTCTTTATATTCTATGTTATGTGACTCTTTGGTTTGCATAATGTTTTTAGTTGTTTAATTTGCCTTTAAATACAGGTAATATATCAATTACTTTGAATGCTTTCTTATTGCACTAACAATACTTTCTGTATTCCATCTAACATTCTCTTTTGAATATTGAGTCACTGTTCGAGATACACGCTCTCGTCCTCTAGGTATAACCCCTATAATTGGAATTGAATTATCACTCGCTTTCTCTAGCTCCCACGCTATCCATTCACTATGTGATGCATACATTCCAGCTATTGCAATGACAATATCTGATGATGTAATTTTATTTGTTAACACACGTTTAATGTATGGCGCATTGATAGAATTTATAGGCTTATCTTGAGTTGATTCCTGAAAAGCAACATTAAGGTAACCTCTTTTTTTTAATAATCTGTGCAAGTTTCTAATATCCTCAGGGTGACGCCAAGAATGACTTATGAAAATTTTGTAATCCTTTGCCATAATTGTGATTGTATTAAGATATAATATTTTTTGTTTTGCTGAATGTCTCTACTTCCCATACTTCAGGGGATTCTTTTCGAAACAAATCTTCATAGTGTGTTGCATTCTTAAAATCACCTCTTGCTAAGTAGCAATTAGATAAGCTCGCATACTTCCACTTTAATTCCTCTGGATCTTCAATAGAAGTCGATGATGTTAATAGTATTATAATTTCATCTATCACTTTATTCGCTCCAACTTTGTAGTAAATGCTTTCATTTCCTTCTTCATTTTTTGATTTTTCAATCATGCAAAAGGCGTAATTTTCTCCTGTATAGTAATCTTTATACAAATTCCAACCTTTTTCGTAATGATTTATTGCTCTATCTAAATAACTAGCTTCTCCTGTATGTTGCCATAATCTTTTGTAAATAGCTCCTGTTATACCTAATGTTTCTGTGTCATTTGCGTCTGAAATTTTAGATATAATGGTTAATGCGTTTGTTAACGCCTCTAATTTGGATGGATATTCACTTTTATAAGTGCATAATGCTTGTTGCTGTATATAGTAATTCTCATTTTCAACTTTTTCTGTTAGCAACTTCCACACTTCTGATGCTTCTGTAAATTTACTATTATACATGTGCTCCTTCGCCTTTTCGGTTAAGGAATAAATAGTATTTTCGTTGTTCTTTAGTTCTCCAATAATTTCAGATAAATCCTCGTCAGATAATATTGGTTGTGAAATTTTTGGTATATATGTATACAAAGGGCTATCTATTATTGGATTCACTAATATAGTTTCAATAATTCTTTTCAATTCTCTTGAACAACGTCTTGCTTCTACAGAAGAAATTTCACTGCCTAAATGCTCATAGTGCATAACCCTATTATGCCCAAAATCAAATGGCATTTTACTCTTCCCCTCTTTTATTATGATAGTAGAATAATGCTTCAAAGCATGTCGTATACCTAGTTCATATACAGCATTGGGATTATCTGTTGAAATATCTGCAATTACGATATCTGCACGATACAAAAGAGCATACATACTCCGATCTATAATACCCGATTCTGTAATTTCATCTGCACGAACACATTTCACTCCACATGATTCTACCGCAGGGCGAATTATTTTTTTATATGTCTCATCCAAGTTAATAGTTCTATTGGTTTCTGGATCTTTCTTCTCTCCAAAACCCATTATAACAAAACAAATTTTTCCCTTCTTCATATCAAATTATTTATTTAGGGTAAACCTTTACATTATCAGCAATCGGTGCAGTTCTTTTATCAAATGCTCTATTAATATGCGAGTCTGGATCTGATTTAAAATCATCCCATTTTACAAGTACACAATACCTGTCGTTCTCAGACCAAGAACATTTACCTGTTTGTGGTATGTAGTAATTATACGAGAATTCTTTGATAACAGTACTATCATTTATTCCAACATAATTGTGCGTGCAACCACATGTAGAACAATTATATGAACCTTGATAAACACTATTGTACATATTGGGTAGTACAATACCGAGTATACCACTTCGTGTATTACGCCTGCCATTAAACAAAGATGCCTGCAACTCTCTTTTTATAAATCTCTGTTCGTCTGCACCGAGATTTTCAGCACTATATGCACCTATTAAGAAAATAGTCACAGTTGAATCCGAAAGATAGTCTTCACGTATTTTACGCATAATATAATCTTCATCTTCAGAATCTATTGCTTCATCAAGTGATTTGTCTATCATATCTATCTTGCCTTCGTCTGACATATTCTGAATTTCAGTTTTGTAATTTTCGTCCTCTGTTTTGAATGAAATATAACATTTGTGCCCCATAACTTTATTTATTTTCTGACTATTTAAATCGTAATTGCATATTCAACTTAAAGTACATACCACCATCTTTCTCTATATAAATCTTACCAAATCTATGTCGAGTAGTAGATGGCGTATCAAATTTAATATTTTCGAATAAGTAATCTTTTAATTCTTTTTGATCTACAATATGAAATACGACACTGCCTCCATCTTGCTTAACTACAACTGTTCCATTTGCAGAGTACTCCCCATTCCACTCTTTGCCAGGAAATATGCCAAGTAGTATATCCAGAAGCAGTCGTTTTACTTTTATTTGCATAATAGCAATTTCTTCATTTCTTGTACAAATATCATCAACAACTTTACTTATCGCTGATATTCGATTTTTATAGAAGCTCATTAACATTTTTCCGATAATCTGTGGCATATCACCATCAACCTTTGTAAGGTTACTATTCAGAGTTTTGTTTTCTGCTCCAATGTATATAAACTCACCTCCATTAACTTCAATAGCGTTGATCCTATCTATGATTTTTGTGCGACTACTTATGCTATTGATCTCATCTATTTTATTAATTGGTAGTCTATTTATTCTATATATAAAATTAGTGGTTCCAGAGGCATTGAACAGAGTTGGTTTATTGCCAAGGTAGGATTTGATTCCAAATCCTTCATCTATCGCATTAAATTCATCTGTTGTAACATCAAATATTATATCTGCTTTTTGTGTACTTGTACCTCCTTTTACAATGGATAATCCTAAAGAATTTTGAATTACCTCAAAATCATCAATACTAAAAGTACCTGCACCATTTATTATTTTCTCTTTCAAGATACCTAACACCTGAGGGGTTATGATATTTTCTACATCAACTCGATTAATCTCTAAATCGCTCTTTTTATCTTTTATTATAACTTCATTGTCTTTACCTATATAGTATGAGTGTCCAATATTATGATTTTTTATTTTTTTGATATTCAACATATTCTCCTTGGGGGTTAAATCCTTATTTGCAAATGGTATATGTTTGTTCATAAGGCTTTGAGTAAATAAATATAATTCACTCCATTCTCCTTTATTTTTTGTCTCTTTCATGTTTTTTGTACTACTATTACTATCAATTAGGTTCATATGATTTATAAGGCTTTTAGCAACTGCTTGTATTGCATCAACTGCAACACTATTTCCAAGTTGTTTCATTGCTTGAACAGAACTGACAGGAAAAATAAAGTCATCTGGAAAGCCTTGCATCTTTTTCCCTTCAATAGGAGACAAACGTCGAACTTCTCCATTGACCAAATAACTATCCCAATTTCTTCTGTCATTGATATTACTACCTCTTCCCCCAACTCGAAGAGTGAAGCCAATCTCTCTAGAACATTCTCCTTCCCATACATCACTCATAGTAAACTTTAACTTTGTATGTTCAGGAAAATTAAAAGACTTCATAAATCCCTCATCTCGAAATCCTATAATAAAAGCTCGTGGGCGTAACTGTGGCAAACCATAATCCGATGCATTTACAATTTTCATATAAACAGAGTATCCTAGCTCGTCCTCTAAAATACGTCTTATTACATTATAAGTATTACCATTGTCGTGATTAATTAAGCCTCTTACATTCTCCAAGAAGAATGCTTTAGGTTTTTTTATGTCAATAATCTCGGCGATATTAAAAAATAGGTTTCCTCTTTCTGATTTGTGATTATCCTCGAAGCCTCGTTTCTGACCAGCCTGACTAAACGGTTGGCAAGGAAAACCAGCGCATAAAACATCAAAATCGGGAATCTCATGTGGAGATATGGCTCTTATATCATCATTAAACAATCCGTTTGAAAATAAATTCGAACTAATTTGTGAGAAATTAGTCTCATATGTCAACCTTGCATCTTTATCAATTTCAGAAGCGAATACGCACTCTCCTCCTAGTCGGTGCATAGCTAGATGAAACCCTCCAATACCAGCGAAAAGATCTATAAACTTAAATCTATTATTATCCATACTTTCTATTTTCTACTATAAATTAAATCTTTTATATCAATATCTAACAAGCCTGCTATTTTTCGTAAAGTCTGCAAATTTGGCTGAGATACATTTGTACACCATTTTGAAACAGCCGAAGTGTCTTTCTCCAGCTGTTGTGCTAAACATTTTCCTGTTACCCCTTGAACAAGTACCACTTTAATTCTATTTATTTGCTTTGTTTTTATTTTACACTTGGTATTTCCCACAAAGTTATTGAAAAACCGACAAGTAGCAAAGAATTTAACTAACAATTTATAGACATAATTTTATATCCTAATTTTAATACATTTAACACTATATTCCGCACTTCTTTAATGCCTGAATCTGTAAAAAGCATAGTTATTATAATATAATGAATCTAAGAGAATAGTATTACTTCTGAATACTTTACCTAAATAACTAAACACTACCTATAAACAAAAAAAGAACAAAGTCTATTTTACATAGTTCTTTGTTCTTTATAATTAAATATTTTTTCCCTAGAATCTTATCCCTGCAGTTATGCCAAGCCATGCATTTAAATGTGTTTTGCTGCTAGTATTTTCCCACATTGGCCATGGCGATAGTGAATTGCCTAGTTCGCCAGTAACTGGGTTTGTGTATTGCGAAATAGTCATATTTAGAACAGGACCTGCATATACTTTAAAATGTTTTGATATTTCTTTTGAAACAGTATACTTTAACTGAGTTAGCATATTTAAATCTTCAATAAATTTGCCTTCTTCAGTAAGCATGAATCCAAGAACTTCTATTTGGTTACTCCAAGAATTTTTCCAATCAATATGAGTACCAAAACCTAAACCTGTTGCATAATTTATATTTTCTCCGAAATAGTTTACACCAGCAGAGAATATTGTATAAAAATGATCTACTCCAAGTTTAAAACTTGCTGAAGTATTTAAAACTTCCGAAAATCCAATCTCAAACTCTTGCTTTCCTCCTTCTTTAACAATATTTATCAAACCTATTGGAGTACCTTCTTCGCTGTTTTTAGCAAAATTTATCAAACCAAATTGTATTCCATTTAGCTTTTCTGTAATATTAATTATTCCTGCAAATTGCAAACCTTTCACCTCTTTTGCAACATTTGATATTCCTGAAAATTGAACACCTCTCACCTCTTTTGCAATATTTGACACTCCCGCAAATTGCAACCCTTTCACTTCCTTTACTAAATTGGAAACACTTGCAAATTGGAAAGGTGTAGAACCATCTTTTGCAATATTCGAAACGCCTGCAAATTGTGCTGCATTGTTACTATTTCCTGTGTAGTTAATTATTCCCGAAAATTGAAATCCTTTTGTTAAATGTGAATTTACATTATACAAACTTCCAAACTCAAATATTGTATTTGCATAGCTATAACCTCCTAAAATGTTTATTGAAACCTTATTGGTTGTCAGGTGCGATGACATTCCATTTGTTCCCATTGGAGAAATAAAACTTATATGAAAATTGCGCTCATAGTTTTGTTCTGTTGTTTGTGCATTTGCAATAAATACTGAAAAGTAGAGCACTATTAAACCTAAAATTATTTTTTTCATCTTTTTTATTTTTTGATTTTTATTATTTTTTTTCTGCTCTACAAAAATAGAACCATATTATCACACAGGATTTAAAATTCGGGGGAAATAGCGGATTGATTGCTTCAACTTTAGAAAATCGTGGGTGAAATTAATTGTTACAATTTCCATCTAACCAATTTACAAATTCTTGTGTCTTTACTCTACTAATAAGCAATTCTTTATCGTAATTTGGATTTAATGTTACTTTCAAACGACCATTAAAATATTTAGACACCTTATCTATTGATGATATAGACGCAAAGCACCCTCTTGTTATTCTAAAAAAATTCATTGGATCAAG
>CAYJBL010000084.1:7536-7683 GCA_964368115.1 uncultured Bacteroidales bacterium | reverse complement strand
TAGTAGCAGAATATACATTGTCAGAAGGAGCAACTGCAAAAATTGCAGAAGTACTACAAGAATCTGGCGTAACTGCAAACGATTTTACTACACCAGTTATCTACACAGTAACAGCAGAAAATGGAGTAACAACAACAGATTGGACAA
>CAYJBL010000084.1:0-7526 GCA_964368115.1 uncultured Bacteroidales bacterium | reverse complement strand
AATAACAGTGGTCGATGTTTGCGCATCTGTTAATACATTTCCATTTATCGAAGATTTTGAAGGCGGTATGGGGGTATTTGTAAATGCTGATGGAAATGGAACAGATTGGATAATAGAATCAGAACTAAAAGTTTCTGGAAATAATAGTATGAAAAATGCTTATACTACTGATAATGCAAATAATGCAGTATTATTTCAGTGTCAAGTAGAAATACCAGCAGATGCAGATCCAATATTAGAGTTTCAACATATAGCAAAAACAGAAGGAAGCTGGGATCATGCTTATGTAGAAATATCAACAGATGCAGGGGCTACGTGGACTATTTTACCGATAGATACTTATTTGGGTACAGCTAACTATTCAGAAGAAGGTAACAACAATCCAGAAGGTCCGTATTTTCACGAAGATTCTTATTTGCAATGGGGGGAAAATGAAGATGAAACGCCGACAAATGATTGGTGGAAACAAGAAAGATTTACTTTAGCAGATTATGTCGGTCAGAATATTATGTTGCGTTTTAGATTAGTAACAGATGAATCAAATCAAAGAGCAGGATGGTTTATCGACGATGTAAAAATAAGAAGTGTAAGTGAAATAGATTTTCTTACTTATTCATTTGGCGAACTAACTTATACAGCAGCAGTAATTGATACGACAGCAAAAACAATTAATATTGAAGTAAGAGATGGGGCAGACTTAACAAATTTAGTAGCTGAGTTTACTTTATCTGAAGGTGCAACTACAGAAATTGCAGGAGTCTCACAAGAATCAGGTGTAACAGCTAATGATTTTACAGAACCTGTAGTTTACACAGTAACAGCAGAAGATGGTGTAACAACAGCAGATTGGACTGTAACAGTGAGTGTGTCAGCAACAAATATTGGGTTAAATGAAGTATCTATACTTTCTGTTTATCCAAACCCAAATACTGGTAGATTTAACATAAACTTCGATAATGTAGATACAGAAGTAACTTATCAATTGTTTGATTCGAAATCGTCACTAGTATTAGAGAAAACAGTAAATGCAGCAAGTGGTTATAATGAGGAAGTAAATATCAATGTACAACCAGGAGTTTATTTCTTAAGAATAATAGGAGATAAAATATCGCATACGGAACGTCTAATTATTAAATAATTAAACTTTAGTATACTATTATAATATCATAATTAAGATTAGGAAGGCGAAAGTTTTCCTAATTTTTTTGTAGGCTTGTTGTGAGAATTTAGTGAGCATCTTTTTTGCTGGAAACTACAGCGATGTGATGTTTCGTCAGATATTTTTTATAATAAGATAATAATCAAAAAGACCGCCCTAAATATTAGGACGGTCTTAAGACACTTAAAATATTAACTATTAAACAGTTTTCTCGATATTCCAAACAAAAGCTCTAATACCAACTTCTTTACTGATATTATCAATCTTTTGTATTTTTTCTAATATAATATCAACCATTTCGTCTTCAACAACAACAAGAGTTGCAACGTTTATTTCTGGCCATGTGTGAGTTCCGTATCTAGGCTCTCCATCTACACTACCTCTTCCTTGAATTCCCTCCCATTGCGAGAATCCTCTTACTCCTAAGGCATCAAGCATATATTCCACTTTTTCTGTTAGTGCTTGATTAAATACTATAAATATTGATTTCATTTGTTCTTTTTTTTGAGTTAATCCATAAAGCTATACATATTTCTATGTGCTAATTTCTTTTTTTTGCGGCTTCCAGATCTAACAAGGATAGCATAAATAATAGGCACAATAATTAATGTTAGAATAGTAGAAAATACCAAACCACCAATTACTGCAATACCCATAGGATTCCATATTTCTGATCCCTCTCCAGATGATAAAGCCATAGGTAACATCCCAAGTCCAGTAGTGAAAGCTGTCATTAATACAGGTCTTAATCTTGATTTTCCAGACGAAATAATAGCTTCGTTTAGAGGCATTCCTCTATCTCGCATTAAATTGATATAGTCAACAAGAACGATGGCATTTTTTACAACAATACCAATAAGAAGAACAGCGCCAAGTGCCGCAATAATACTTAAGTTTGTATTGGTAATCCATAGAGCTAGCGCAACGCCTGAGAACGAGAATGGAATTGAAAACATGATTATTAGAGGCATCTTAAATGACTCAAATTGGGATGCCATAACAATGTATACAAGAATTAATGACATTAACATTAGTAAACCTAGATCCATAAATGATTCTTGTTGGTCTTCGTATGATCCACCAATATCTACTGAGATCCCACGAGGAAAATCAGTATTGTCAATAATTTTTTGAATTTCAGCAGCTAACACCCCTAACGATTCGTTATATGGAGTTGCAGAAACACTAACATAACGTTCTCTACGTTTGTGTTCAATTTTAGGTGGCATCCATTTTTCTACAACTTCACCAATATCTCCCATTCTAATAGGAGTGTTTTGTTGGTTTAGAACAACAATATCTTCAATATCGCTAATAGAATTTCTAGCCTCCTCGTCGAATCTAACAATAATGTCGTATTCTTCTCCATCTTCGCGGAATTTTGTAGCAGTAAATCCAGTAACTCTATTGCGAAGTACTTGTGAAACTGTAGCTGTATTTAAACCGTATTTAGCCATTTTTTCTCTATCGAGTTTTAACTCAAGTTCTGGTTTCATCTCGTCGCGGCTAATTTGGATGTCGCGGGCAAATTCTATTTTAGAAATTTCTCTTGCTAGATCTGCTGCAACTATGTTTGTAGAGTCAAAATCGTAACCGAAAATCTCAATAGCAACAGAATTGTCTCCTGCCATGCCACCGCCACCGCCGCTAGTGTATGAGATTTTGTAATCTTCTATCTCAGGTATAAGATCAAGTTTTGTACGTAAGTCATCTCCAATTTCCCAACACGAGCGTGTACGGTCTTGTAAATCGCAAAGTTTTAGACTTACATTTATTACATTTGAACCTGATGTACCCCAAATAGATGCAATTCCACCTTCATCGTCTGCGCCAGCCGAGGTTGTTAATAGTTCGACCTCAGGGTAATCTGCCTTTACAATAGAATCTATTCTTGCAGCTACTTTTTGACTTTCTTCTACACGAATACCAGTTTGTAACTCAACAACAGCTGATACCGAATTTTGATCACTTTCTGGAATAAATTCTGTACCAATTTTTGTTACTAATCCAATTGTAGAAGCAAATACAATTAGTAATACTAACATTGTAATTACTTTGTGCCTAAGAACAAATTTAATTATTTTCTCATATACTGCATCTAGTTTGTCTAAAAGCACTTTGATTGTGCTGTCGTAACTAAGTTTACGTTTTTTAGGTGTTAAGATTTTTAACATTCTAGAGCTCATCATAGGTGTTAAAGTGATTGCCGCAATTGTAGATGTTACAGTCGTAATTGTAACAATCCAACCAAGCTGATAAAAAAGTACTCCTGTTAATCCTGTTACTAATGTAAGAGGGAAGAATACAGCAACAACAACTAGTGTAGTAACAATTACAGCAAGCCAAACTTCATTGGTCGCATAAATTGCCGCTTCTCTTGGACTTGCACCGCGATCTATATGTTTAGAAATATTTTCAAGTACAACTATGGCATCGTCAACAACCATCCCAATTGCGATAGATAATGATGTTAGTGAAATAATATTCAATGACCCATCTGTCACTCCTAAGAAAATAAACGCGACAATTAGTGATATTGGAATTGTTAGAACAATAATAAATGTTGCACGCCATCTACCTAGAAAAAATAACACAACAATTATTACGAAAACAAATGCATACATAAGTGTTTTAGATAGATTTGATATAGAATTGTTGATAAATTCAGATGCATCTTGAATTGGAGAAATTTTAATATCAGGAGGTAGTGTTTTCTGAATTTTAGCTAATTCTTTTTTTACCACATCCGCAATCTCTACAGTATTGGCTCCCGATTGTTTTTGAATAAACATTCTTATCCCAGCTTCTCCATTAATTCTTTCTTCGATTGTGATGTCTTTTATTGTATCTCTAATTACGGCAACATCTTTTATTTTGATTTCCTGACCATTAATATTTCCGAGAACAATGTTTTTTATTTCATCGCTTTGTACAAATTCGCCTTCTACTTTAAGCTGGTAGTCAACAAGTCCCATTTTAATATTACCTGCAGGAACATCTAAGTTTTCGGCTTGTATTATTCCTCCGACCATTTCTACCGACATTCCAATGGATTCAAGTTTTGTAGGATCTACTTCTACATAGATTGTACGCTTTGGTAATCCTGATAATCCTATTGTTCCAACTCCTTCAATACGATTTAGTCGGTTAATTACTTCTTCGTCAAGTATTTTTTCGATTCCAGCGTAACTCTCTTCTGAAGAGATGGCATAGAATAGAATTGGCATACTCGAAGAATTGAATTTGTATATAATTGGACTTTCGCAGCCGTCTGGCAAATCTTGTTTAACAAACTCTAGTGAGTTTCTTATATCATTCGCTGCTTGGTCTAAGTCAGATTCCCATTCAAATTCTAATGTTATTATCGACATGTTATCTTGCGATGTAGACGTTATCTCGTCAAGATTGTCGATTGAATTTAGGGTGTTTTCTATAGGCTCGGTGACATTTACTTCAATTTCACTTGAGTTTGCCCCAGGATAAACTGTCATCACCGTAACTGCAGGTAGCTCCATTTCTGGATACATATCTACGGGAAGGCGAGAATACGAATATAGCCCAAATATAATGACGGCTACGAAAACCATCATTGTGGTAATTGGCTTTTTTACAGCACTTTTATATATACTCATTTCTGTTATTTTTATTATTCAACAAGTTTTACTTTAGCTCCATTTTCTATGTTTGCATGACCAGAAATAATTAAATTATCTCCTATCGTAAGTTTATCCGAAATAATCTCAATCTGATCGTTAAAACGTTTTCCAACAATTACATCTACTCGTTCTGCTACGCCGTCTTTGTATAAATAAATATATCTATTGTTTGTTCCCATTTGTTGCAAAACTGATATTGCAGGAACTACAATTGCTTTCTCTTTTGCAATTTCAAAATTTACTTTTGAATACATACCTGGGCGTAGTTTAGAGTCGTTATTTGGAATTTGAATTTCTGCGTTGAATGTTTTCGTAGCAGTATTTATTGTTGGATGAATTAAGCTAATTTTACCAGAAAATACTACATCTGGGTAAATGTCGGTTGTTAAATTAATTTTCATCCCTTCTTTTACGATTGGAAAATACTTCTCCGAAATTCCAATTATCGCTTTAATTGGGTTAATTTGTTGAATCACAAGAATAGCGGCTTTACCTGCTTGTGTGTTTGGTGCACCTCCAAATATTTCGTTATTTTCGAAATATTTTGCTGTTATTACTCCAGAAAAAGGGGCCTTAATAACAGTATTGGTTGCCAATAAATCTAAGTTAGATTTTGTAACTTCTACTTGTGTTTTCATTTGATCATAGTCTTGCTGCGAAACTCCATCATATTTTAATAAAGTGTCTAGACGCGACATATCTTTCTCTAAGCTCTGTAATTGAATTTTTGTTGTATTATATTGAGTTGGATCCATTTGTATTAAATTAGCACCTTTCTTTACTCTATCACCAACCTCAGCATTTACGTTTATTATTCTACCAGGTGTGCTAGGAGCAAGATATACTTCTTCGTTTGCAATTAAATTTGCAGAATATTCTACATCTCTAATGATTTCTTTCTCTGATAGAGTTTGAATTCGCACTGCTTTTGCTTTTTCAACCACAACTTCGGCTGTGCTTTCTGTAGTTTGTTCCGAGCTGCACGAAACAAGAAACAGAATTATGGATATCAATCCGCTAAATAACAATTTGTTTGTTCTCATTTTTTATTATCTATTTTTATATTTTACTTAATAATTTATCGTACGCTAATTTTGCTTGTAATAGTTCCATACTTGAACTAATATATGAATTTTCTGCTTCAATAAGACTAGAATTTGCTTGCGTTAAATCAAAACTTGATACTACCCCTTGTCTGTATTTTAATTCAGTGTTTTTATATATACGTTTTGCTAACTCAACATTTTGTGCCTGACTTTCATAAATCTCTAATGCCGTGATTAAGTTGTATTTTAATTGTTTTTCTTGCATTAATAGTTGGTCTGTAACAATCTCCTTATTATTCTGAACCTTATATAATTCTAATTCTTTTTCTTCTACTTTAGAATTACGCATACCGCTAGAGAAAATAGGAATTGATAAATTAAGAACTAACATGTTCTTAGGGTTCATATCAAAGTCGGTAGTTAGTATTTTTTGATTATAATTGTATACTGCCGACAAACTTGGACCATACGACCACTTTTCCATATCTACCATCTTTTGTGAAAGGTCTTCTTGTGTTTGTAGCATGCGAATATTAATATTTTGCATCGGATCAAATGTGCTAGTTAACATGCTAGCAAAATCAATACTATTTAATATATCATCAAAAGTTTCGGTAAGTTCAATATTTGCATCCATGCTCAAACCTAGCTGAAAACGCATTAAGTTTTTTGTGAGTTCCACATTTCTTAAAAGCGATTTTTCCGAATTTTCTAACATAATTATCGACATATTAATTTGATCGACGTCTGTAGATTCAATCATCCCAGCTTTTAATAATGCTTCTGTTTGTGTTAATGTTTGTTGTAAGTTTTCAAGATTTAGCCTTACAATTTCAAGCGACTTCTTTGTGATAAGGTAAGAATAATAATTACTAGTTACCATTTCACGTGTGTCAATTTCTGTAAGTTCTACGTTTTGGTCAGCAAGAAATTTTCCCATTTTTGCTACTTCTATACCTACCCAGTATTGGCCGCTAAAAATAAGTTGTTGTAATTGTAGTTTTGCTGAAGAAGAATTACCCATTGTAATTGTAGATGCAGTTGGAGACATCATTCCTTGTAATAAAGATACTAATGCAAAATCGCCAGCATCTAAAGCTGTTAGATCTATATTATCGAGACTTAGTGCTCCAGAACTACCACCCATTCCAAATTCCATTTCATAATTAAAGTAGCTCATGAAATCCACAGTTGCAGAGGCTTGTGGTAAACCCTGACTGATTGCTTGCCAAACTTGCTTGTCTGAAATTAAGGCATCTGTTCGTGCGTTCTTTAAACTTTTATTATGCATCATTGCATAATCCTGAGCTTCCTTAATGCTTAATTTCAAGATAGTCGTATCTTGGCCAAAAACAAGTGTGGATAAACATAAAAAACATATTAATCCTACTATTTTTCTCATCTTTTTCGTGTTTATTATTTTAGTTTATTATTTATTTCTCTTTGTTTGATAAAAATTTCTCTACCAATTCTCTCCCTTTTTCTGTCATAATTCCTAGTAAATAAGGAATAGCTAGTGAGTTATTTATGTCTTCTTGCGTATATTCTTCAAGTCTTGTGTCTAGTTCAAAACTCGCATTAGTAATCCAATAGCACAGATCGCTAATTAATTTAATATTTAAATTAGATTTTAATAGTCCTTCTGCAATTCCTCGTTCTAAGATC
>CAYJBL010000083.1:752-7903 GCA_964368115.1 uncultured Bacteroidales bacterium | reverse complement strand
ATAAGTTTTATTTTTTTATCAATTAGTTTATAAGTTGATGATACATTTTGTTCTATCTTTAAACCTTGGTTTGCGGCTTTATTAAGAACCGAACATATTCTAGCGTGAGTATACAGAATAAACGGACCAGTATTCCCATTAAAGTCAATAGATTCTTTAGGATTGAAGATCATTTGTTTTTTAGGGTCAACTTTAATAATATAATATTTTAGTGCACCCATAGCAATCATCTCAATGATTTTATTTTGTTCGTCAACAGGTAGTTGTCCGATTTTTCCATTTTCTTCTGAAATTCTTTTAGCAGTATCAAACATTTCTTGCATAAGGTCGTCGGCATCAATAACTGTACCTTCGCGCGATTTCATTTTTCCGTCAGGAAGCTCTACCATTCCATAAGATAGGTGTTCGATTTTGTTAGAATATTCATGATTTAATTTCCCAATAATTTTCTTTAAAACATCGAAATGATAATTTTGTTCATTACCAACAACATAAATCATCTTGTCTAATTCGTATTCTTGAAATCTTTGGTAAGCAGTCCCCAAATCTTGTGTCATATAGACAGTTGTACCGTCGCTACGAAGTAAAATTTTTCTATCTAAGCCTTCATTTGTAAGGTCTATCCAAACAGAAGTGTCTTCGTCGCGTACAAAAATGTTTTTTTCTAAGCCTTGATTAACAATGTCTTTTCCTAGTAAATATGTGTTTGATTCGTAATAAAGTTTATCGAAACTAATATTAAGTCTGTCATAAGTTTTATCGAAGCCATCGTAAACCCATGAGTTCATTTTTTGCCAAATTTCACGAATTTCTTGGTTGCCATCTTCCCAATCTTTTAAAATTCTGCGAGCTTCAATAATAAGTGGAGCTTCTTCTTTAGCTTGGTCTTCGGTTCTGCCTTCTTCGATAAGTTGTTTTATTTCTTTTTTATATTCGTCGTTGAACAAAACGTAATAATCACCAACAAGTTTATCGCCTTTTATGCCTGTCGATTCTGGTGTTGCTCCGTTGCCCCATTTCATCCAAGCAAGCATAGACTTGCATATATGTATTCCTCGGTCGTTAATTAAGTTTACTTTTATTACTTTATTTCCTGCTGCATCTAATATTTTAGATATAGAATCGCCAAGTAAATTATTTCTAACATGACCAAGATGAAGAGGTTTGTTGGTATTTGGCGATGAAAATTCGAGCATTATTGTTTTTGCGTTTGGATTCTCTAATTTCTGAGACGAAAGCAAATTATTTAGCTTATTTAACCAAAATTCGTGAGACATATTAATATTTAGAAAACCTTTAATAATATTAAAAGATACTATCGAATTATTTCGTTCTTTGATATATTCACCAATTTCTAATGCTGTGTTTTCGGGGCTTTTCTTACTTATTTTTACAAATGGGAAGACAACAATTGTATAATCGCCTTCAATTCCTTGTTTAGTTTTTTCAATAAGAATCTGATTGTCTTGAATATCTGCTTGATATAATGAATTTATTGCTTGAGCAATGTGTGATATTAGTGTTTTCAATGTCTCGAATATTTAAGTTGCAAAAATACAATAAAATTTAACACAAGCAGAAAAATTCAAAGTCTGCATGTAAATTTTGAATATATTTTAGTCATTATTTTGAAAAATAGGTTTGTTGTAGGGAGAAAGTTCCTAGCTTCAAAAAGTTTCGTGAAAATATTTGCAATATTCTGATATTCCACACTGAGTACATTTTGGGTTTCGAGCAGTGCAAACATACCTACCATGAAGAATTAGCCAGTGGTGTGCATCAGGAATTTCTTCATCAGGAATATATTTTACGAGTTGTTTTTCGGTTTGAAGCACGGTTGTTGCATTTGTACTAAGTCCGATTCGTGCTGAAACTCTAAAGACGTGAGTGTCAACGGGCATTTTAGGTTGTCGAAATAGTACAGCTGCAATTACATGTGCTGTTTTTCGTCCTACTCCAGGTAATTTTTGTAATTCGTCTACATCATTCGGAACAATTCCGTTGTGTTTCTCCATTAGCATTTTTGCCATGTTTGCGAGATGTTTGGATTTGTTATTTGGATAGGTGCACGATTTTATATATTCAAAGATAACTTCAGGTGTAGCGAAACTCATAGTTTCTGCGTCTGGATAATTTTCGAAAAGTGCAGGAGTAATAAGATTAACTCTTTTGTCGGTACATTGAGCACTAAGTATTACAGCAACTAATAGTTGGAAATCTGTTTTATAATTGAGCTCAGTTTCGGCAAGTTTCATATTATTTCGAAACCATTCAAGTACTCTTTCGAAGCGTTCTTTTTTGTTCATAGTAAAAACAATAGAGGTGCGAAATACACACCTCTATGTAGCTTATGTTAAGAAAATATTATTCGTTTTCAACAAGAAATCTTTCTGCATCTATAGCTGCCATACAGCCAGAACCTGCAGCTGTAATTGCTTGACGGTATGTGCTGTCTTGGACATCTCCACATGCAAACACTCCAGGGATATTTGTGCGCGCAGAACCTTTTTCGGTTATTAAATATCCTGTTTCATCAGTTTTTAGATAGTCCTTAAAAACTTCTGAATTTGGATGGTGTCCTATTGCAACAAAGAAACCGTGAATGTCGATAGTTTTCTCTTCATGAGTTTTGTTGTTAAGTAATTTAGCCCCAGTAACACCTGAGTTATCACCTAAAACTTCTAAAGTATTGTGATTCCACAGGATTTCAATTTTAGGGTTCTCCATAACACGTTTTTGCATAGCTTTTGAAGCTCTTAGTTCGTCGCGCCTAACAATTAAATAAACTTTATTACATATTCCAGCAAGGTAGCTAGCTTCTTCGGTAGCAGTGTCTCCACCACCAACAACAGCAACGTCTTTATTTCTATAGAAAAAACCATCACAAGTAGCACATGCAGAAACACCAGAACCTTTAAATTTATCTTCAGATTCTAAGCCAAGGTATTTTGCAGTTGCACCAGTAGCAATAATTACAACCTCTGCTTCAATTTCATGTTTATTGTCGGCGGTTGCCTTAAATGGTCTTGAAGAGAAATCAACTTTTGTAATTATTCCAGAGCGAACGTTGGTGTCAAATCTTTGTGCTTGTTGTTTAAGTTCGTCCATCATTTCAGGGCCAGTAATTCCTTTTGGATAGCCAGGGAAATTCTCTATATCTGTAGTAATTGTTAATTGACCTCCAGGTTGTATTCCTTCGTATACAACAGGTTTTAGGTTTGCGCGTGCTGCATATATTGCTGCAGTATAGCCAGCTGGACCAGATCCAATAATTAGGCATTTAATTTTTTCACTCATGATTTTTAGTATTTATGTTATTAACTTATTCGTAAAAATTAAAAAGTAAAGATAAGTTTTGCAAACAATAAAAACAAATGAAATTATTAAACAGAAAACAATTTAATTATATTTGCGGTATAAGAAATAAATATACAATTGAAATAATAAAAAAATAGATGAAAATAGGAGTATTATTTGTAGGGCTTTTTGCTATTTTGTTAGTGGCATGTAAAAAAGAGCCAACTGTTTCAGCAGGAAGTGATAATGTAGAAAATAATGGAAATACAGGTGACGACACAGAAGGAAATACAACATATTTTGCGACATATAAAATAGTAGATACTGGTGTAATTGATTGTTATGATAATTCGCAGAGTATAGCACAGCCACAGTCAGGAGATGAGTTTTATGGACAAGATGGAAATTATTATGGAAATCAGCCATCATATACAGATAATGGAGATGGAACAATTACCGATAATGTTACAGGGTTAATCTGGGAGAAAGAAATGGGAGCAAAAATGTCGTTTGTTGCGGCATTTGAAAAAGCTAGCGATTCTAATTTAGGAGGATATGATGATTGGAGAGTTCCGACAATTAAAGAACTTTATTCATTGATTCTTTTTACAGGAAAGTGTGCAGAAAATGTAAACGAACTTTTTATAGATACAAATTATTTTAATCATCCACTTGGAGATGAGAGTATTGGTGAGCGAGTGATTGATGCTCAAACATGGAGTGCAACAGAGTATGTTGGGCGTACAATGCTAAATGATGAAACAATATTTGGGGTAAATTTTATCGATGGGCGAATTAAGGGTTACCCTAAATATGATCCGAGAACACGTTCAGAGTATTTGATGTATGTAAGGTTAGTTAGAGGAACAACAGAATACGGTAAGAATAATTTGGTAGATAATGGAGATGGAACAGTTAGTGACCTAGCAACAGGTCTGATGTGGCAAAAAGCAGATGATGGAGTAGCGAGAGATTGGGAAGCCGCATTAATCTATGCTGAAGAACAGTCAATAGCAGGGTATAGTGATTGGCGTTTGCCAAATATTAAAGAATTGCAAAGTATTGTAGATTACACTCGTTCGCCACAGACAACACAGTCGCCTGCAATTTCGGCACTATTTGAAACTACAGAAATTAACGATCCAGATGGAAATAGTGGGCATTATCCTCATTTTTGGAGTTCTACAGTGCATTTAGATGGAGCAACACCAGAAGCAAATGCAGCTTATATAGCTTTTGGTGAAGGTCTAGGTAAAATGAATGGACAGTTGTTAGATGTTCATGGGGCTGGAAGTCAGAGAAGTGACCCAAAAACAGGCGATCCAGCTAATTATCCAGAATTTGTTGGGCCACAAGGAGATGTGAGATGCGTATTTAACTATGTTCGTTGTGTAAGAAATATTGCAAACTAGCTAATTTAGCTTTATCGCAAGTATATAACTGCTGTATGGTTTTTCTGTACAGCAGTTTATTTTTTGTTGTAATGCAGATATTTATACATAATGTTATGTTGAAAAAAAAAGGAATAATATTTGTGAAGCAGCTATTTGAATTTTGATAATATTATAATTTTGCGAAAATTTTATTAAGATATTTATAACATGAAGTATAGAATAAGTATAGTATTGACATTTATCTTGTTATCTTGTCAATTATTAGCTCAACAAGATTCGGTTAAGAACTGGAAAATAGGAGGAATGACTTCGTTAAACATATCACAGTTGTCATTTCAAAATTGGGCAGCTGGGGGCGAAAATTCTATAAATGGGAATAGTTTGATAAATCTATATGCAAACTATAAGAGAGCAAATATTGCATTTGATAACACTCTTGATATGGGTTTTGGAATTATGCAGCAAGTGGAAAATGATGAGATTATTATAAGAAAAACAGATGATAAATTTGATTTTTCATCTAAGTTTGGATATAAAGCTTCGAAGCGTTGGTATTATTCTTCGTTAGTAGGGGTGAAATCGCAATTTATTGAAGGATTTGCAAATGTAACAGATACCATAAGAGCTTCAAATTTTGCTGCTCCTGCGTACGTAAATATTTCGGTAGGGATGGATTTTAAACCAAACGATAATTTTGCATTATTTGTTTCGCCAGTTTCAGGTAAGCTAACATTTGTTTTAGATACTCTTTTGTCGAATGTAGGCGCTTATGGTGTTACAGCAGGAGAAAAAATGAGAACTGAGTTTGGAGGTTATATTAAAATACAATACAAAACAAATATAGGGAAAAGTCTTACTTACAATACAAAACTAGACTTGTTCTCAAATTATGTTGAGAATCCTCAAAATATAGATGTTCAGTGGGATAATTTATTGTCGTTTAAGCTAACTAATTTATTTGCAGCAAATTTTCAGCTTTTGGTGCTTTATGATGATGATACAAAAATAGATATTGATAGAGACGGAGATGGAGAGTTTGATGGCAAAGGAACTAGAACTCAGTTTAAGCAATTGTTTGGAATAGGTATAACTTATAAATTTAGCAATTCGTAAACAATAAGAATCATTCTATCATTGCGTTAAATTCGGATTCTGAAATAATGTTGATATTTAACTTATTTGCTTTTTCTAATTTTGATGGACCAACATTTGCACCTATTACTACATAGCTTGTATTTTTAGAAATAGATGAAACATTTTTCCCTCCATGCAATTCGATAATTTTCTTAATTTCATCTCGGCTATAATTTTCAAAAGTTCCAGATATAACAATTGATAGGCCATCAAGTTTGTTTGATATTTTTTCTTCGATTTTGGCAGAAAATTGCAAACCAGCATCTTTAAGTTCTTTTATCATAATGATATTATCTAGATCATTAAAAAACGAGATAAGACTCTCTGCTATTTTATCTCCAATTTCGTCGACAGCAATAAGTTCCTCAAAATTTGCAGATATAATATTGTCTATATTCCCAAATGCTTTTGCTAATTTCTTTGCAATAGTTTCGCCAACATGTCTAATCCCAAGAGCAAATAGTACTTGCTCAAAACCAACATTTTTGGAATTTTCAATGCTATTGATGATATTTTCAGCTGATTTCTCGGCCATTCTATCTAGTGGAAGAATTTGGGTTTTAGTTAATTTATATAAATCAGAAGCTTTACGAATAAGTTTATTGTCATAAAGTAGTGCAATTGTTTCTTCTCCTAGGCTATCAATGTTCATTGCTTTACGAGAAATAAAGTGCTCTAATTTTCCTTTTATTTGTGGAGGGCAATTATTTGAATTGGTACAGAAATGTTTTGCTTCGCCTTCAAGCTTTTCTAATTTAGAATTACACTCGGGGCAATATTCGATAAATATTGTCGGCTCAGAGTTTGTTTCGTGCATTTCAATACCAACAATTTTTGGTATAATTTCACCGCCCTTTTCGATAACAACTATATCACCAATTCTAATGTCAAGAATTGCAATTTGATCGGCATTGTGAAGAGAAGCGCGTTTAATAGTAGTTCCTGATAATAAGACAGGAGATAGATTTGCCACAGGAGTTATTGCTCCAGTTCGTCCAACTTGGTAGCTTATGCTAAGGAGCTTTGTAGAAGCTTGTTCTGCTTTAAATTTATAGGCAATCGCCCATTTTGGATTTTTCGCAGTAAATCCAAGTATTTCTTGATCTGAAAATGAATTTACTTTAATGACAATACCATCAGTATCATAGGGTAGTTTTTTTCGTTCACTATCCCAATAATTTATATATTCTAAAACTTCGTCTATATTTTTACATAATTTAGAATCTTTTGACACATTGAAGCCCCAATCTGTAAGCATGTTTAGGCTTTCAAAGTGAGTTTCTGCTGGGATATTACTTCCAATCATGTAGTAAAAAAAACAATCAA
>CAYJBL010000083.1:0-742 GCA_964368115.1 uncultured Bacteroidales bacterium | reverse complement strand
TCTTGAGTCAATTAATTTTAGAGAACCAGAACTTGCATTTCGTGGGTTTGCAAATGGAGATTCACCTGCTTCGTTTCGCTTTATATTAAGTTGATTGAAAATATTATGAGGCATAAAGATTTCACCTCGGACTTCAAATTTTTTAGGGATTTTTTCTCCATCTATTTTTAGTGGAATATTTCGAATTGTCTTAACATTTTCGCTTACATTGTCTCCTTTTGTACCGTCACCGCGTGTTACAGCTTGTGTAAAAACATTGTTTTCGTATTTTACTGAAATAGATGCGCCATCAAACTTTAGTTCACAAACATATTCGGGCTCTTTTTCAAGCTCTTTTACAATTCTACTATGAAAATTTAATAAATCTTCGCGCGAATATGTATTGCCTAAAGAGAGCATAGGATAATCGTGAGTTGTAGTTTCAAAAATATTGCTTATGTCGCTTCCAACTCGCAGTGTAGGACTGTCGTCATGTTTAAATTCAGGATATTGTTTTTCGAGCAGAATAAGTTCATTTAATAGATTGTCAAACTCTAAGTCGCTAATATCAGGATTGTTTTCAATGTAATACTTTTGGTTGTGCTTTGTTATTTCGCTGACAAGTTGTGCAATTCTATTTTGTATCTGCTCCATTTTCTAGTAATTTAAAATAATGTTTAGAATTATACAAAATTAAAAAAAGAAGTCTAAAATAAACTTCTTTTATATAAGGAAGTATTAAAAATCGATTAAATTTTTGAAA
>CAYJBL010000082.1:0-8032 GCA_964368115.1 uncultured Bacteroidales bacterium | reverse complement strand
AAACAATCTAGTGCACCTGAGAAAGTAAGAGCCTCGATATTTTTTTTATTTACAGCATTTAGATTTACTCTTGAAACAAAATCGTAAATATCTTTGTATTGCCCATTTTCGTTTCTTTTTTCAATGATATTTTCTACGGCATTAGACCCAACATGTTTAATCCCAGCAAGTCCAAATCTAATATGCCCTTCGTTGTTTACAGTAAATCCTTTGTAGCTCTCGTTAACATTTGGACTATAAACTTTGATTTTCATTCTTTTACATTCTTCCATTAAAATCTTTATTTCTTTAATGTCAGACATGTTGCAAGTTAAATTTGCTGCCATAAATTCTGCAGGAAAATGAGCTTTTAAATATGCCGTTTGATACGCAATGTAAGCATAGCAAACCGAATGTGATTTATTGAAAGCATATTTTGCAAATGCAAGCCAATCTTTCCATATTTTTTCAATAATTGTATCAGGATCTTTGCTTATGTCTTTACAGCCGTCAATAAATTCAGGATTATTTTTACATCCTTCGCTGAATTTAAGATATAACTTTTCCATTGTTTTCACATCTTTCTTTCCCATTGCCTTACGGAGAGTATCAGATTCTCCTCTTGTAAATTTAGCAAGAGCTCTAGAAAGAAGCATCACCTGTTCTTGATACACAGTAACACCGTATGTATCTTTAAGGTATGTTTCCATTATTGGATGGTCATAGGTGATTTTCTCTTTGCCATGTTTACGGTTTATATAATTTGGTATATAATCCATTGGTCCTGGGCGGAAAAGAGCATTCATAGCTACAAGATCGTTGAAATGAGTAGGCTTTAAATTCTTCAATTGAATCTTCATCCCTTCAGATTCAAACTGAAAAATTGATGTTGTTGCCCCATTTTTAAAAACGTCTAAGCATATTTCGTCGTCTAGTGGAACTGCATCAATATCTAAATCTATGCCTTTTGATAGTTTGATATTTGCGAGACATTCTTTAATAATAGATAGTGTACTTAGTCCGAGAAAATCCATTTTTAGGAGACCAATCGACTCTACAAATTTTCCTTCATACTGCGTTGAAGAAAGTTCAGTACCGTCTTTAGTCCTCATTAATGGGATATTTTGAGATAGAGAATCTCGTCCGATAAGCACACCGCAGGCGTGCACACCAGTTTGTCGAACAGATCCTTCTAATGAGCATGCAATAGATAATGTTTTTAGCATTCTATCATCGTTGCGCTCTCTAGAAATAATAATTTCTTCTGCAATGATTTTTCGTATTTCAAGATCAGCTGCATGAGCATCTTTTTCAGCTGCAAGAGCTTTTTTGATCTGTGCGTCTATGTCGCTAATTACCTTGCTTATACTTCCAAGTTCAGCTTCTTTTTCAAGTATTATTTTGTATGCATTATTTAGAGAGCCTTTGTCAGGGATTTTATTTTTTGTAAAATCATTGATTTGATCAAGAACTCTAAGTATTCTGGCAACGTCTTTTAGTGCACTTTTGGTTTTCAATGTGCCTATAGTGCAAATATGTGCTACTTTGTCTTTGCCGTATTTATTAATAACATAATTTAGCACAAGAGCACGTCCTTCATCATCAAAATCAATATCAACGTCTGGCATTGATATTCTATCAGGGTTTAAAAAACGTTCAAACAGAAGTTCAAATTTAATAGGGTCTATTCCTGTGATTTTAGTGCAATACGCAACAGCTGATCCGGCGGCAGAGCCACGACCTTTACCAACAAGTACTCCCATTTTGTGGGCAGCAGCAATAAAATCTTGAACAATGAGGAAGTAGCCAGGGAACCCCATTGTTTTAATTGTATTTAGCTCAAAATTAAGTCTTTCTTTTATCTCATCAGAGTAATTTTCCCCATATCTTTCAATTGCTCCTTGATATGTAAGAAAAGATAAATAATCGGCTTCAAATTTAATTCTTAGTACAGCATCATAGCCACCTAAAGCATGATATCTATCTTCGGTAAACTCCTGTATAAGATTTTCTTCAGAGAATTTATTTCTCCATATATCGATACTCCCAAAATCTTCAGGGATTGGAAACTCGGGCATAATTGGATCTTTATTAATTTTGAATGTTTCGACCTTATTAGCAATTTCCATTGTGTTTGCAAGAGCTTCAGGATTATCTTTAAACAATTCCTGCATTTCTTCGATGGTTTTCATCCATTCGCTTTGTGTATATCGCATTCGCTTAGGATCATCCAACTCAACTTTCGTATTAATGCATATTAGCAAGTCATGTGCTTCCGCATCTTCCTTGTTTGTGAAATGAACATCATTAGTAGCAATTACCTTAACATCGTATTTTTTGCCAAGTTCAAATATTATCTTATTTGTTTCTGTTTGCTGATCTGTTATTTCTGTTTGTAATTTAGGGTTTTCGGTCGGATGATACATAACTTCTAAGTAGAAATCATCTTTAAACACTCGTTTAAACCATTGAATAGTGTTTTCTGCTTCTGCAATATTTTTATTTGCAATATGTTTTGGTATTTCACCTCCTAAACAAGCAGAACAAACAATTAAGCCTTCGCTGTGTTTTTCAAGTAGCTCTTTATCTATTCTCGGCCTGCGATAAAAACCTTCAAGATTTGCTATAGAAATAAGTTTGATTAGATTTTCGTAGCCTGTGTAGTTTTTCGCAAGTAAAATCAAGTGATAACCCGAAATATTATCTGGTTTTTTGTCTGAAAAACTTCTTTTACTGACGTATGCCTCGCATCCTAATATTGGCTTAATATCGGCTTTTATACATTTATCGTGAAATTCTTTTATTCCAAGCATTGTCCCATGATCTGTTAATGCAATTGCAGACATGTTATTTGATTTTGCTTTTTCAATAAGAGATGAAATACTTGCTGCTCCATCTAAAACCGAATATTGCGAATGTACGTGTAAATGAGTGAAATCGGACATAAAAAACTAATTAATAAGTTGGGAACTGATTTTTTGGTTTATATCCTGCAATAGATTAAGTTCCCAATTAATCTAAAGAAGACTATGCTTTGTTGCAAAGATATAATTTTTGAGGTAAATTATCGTAGTTTATTACTGTCAGACAATTTTTTTTATTAAAGTGTAAATATCGTGATTTTATGGATGTTAACTTATTTGTGTGGAAAGAAAGTTAGCTTTTGTTTAAAAATCTAAAAAAAGGTCGGAAGTCGAATTTTTGCCACTGAAAAATGTAGAATTATGAATTTTTCAGTGGATACTCTCCAATTTCAATTTTTTTCTCCAAATTTAGCACAATCAACATATAAGTTTGTCAAATAATGTATTTAATAGCATTAAAAAAAAGATTGTTCGGAAGCAATTGAATCTAAAATTGTTGAAATAGACGATTGGAAAATGATTTTAATCGATGAAGAAGATATAGAATGGGTGAATACAAGAATAGATTAAAAAGTGTAGGGCGATGCTGAAAACCCTTAAATTCAGAGTAGGCGATGTTAAAATGATATAAACAAAATTAAAAGCCGAGCGGAGGGATGGTTGATAAGTCCTCACAAAGAATTATGAAGAAATTATTGCCTTTTATTATATTGATTTTTGTAGGAGTAGTTTCCTATGCTCAGATTTCAACATATCAAAAAGCATACAATGAAAATTTTCGTCTATAAACGAAAAAAAACAAAATCCACATGAATTTTCGTCTATAAACGAAAAAATGCTATATTTGTAAAAAATATTCTTTTATGGACGATAAAATAAATTTATTAAAAAAGTATAATCTTTGGGGCGATACAGCCTTAGATTTTGGATTTAACAGAGATTATTACGCCAACGAATTAGTCGATTGTATAGGTAATAGATTGATAAAAGTCCTTGTTGGTCAAAGGCGTAGCGGTAAAAGTTATGTTTTGCGTCAGGTAGCACGTCGTCTTACCGAAAAAGGTGTTAATCCTAAAAATACGCTTTTTATAAGTCGTGAATTTGTCGATTTTGATTTTTTAAATTTTTATGTGGAACTCGATGAAATAATAAAATTATACAAATCGACAATAAAGCCCAAAGGTAAAATATACATATTTATAGATGAAATACAGAATATAGATGGTTGGGAAAGAGTTGTAAATTCGTATTCGCAAAATTTTGCCGAAGAGTGCGAACTTTTTATCAGCGGGTCAAATTCTAATATGCTTTCGGGCGAATTAGCAACTTTATTGTCAGGGCGTTATATTTGTTTCGAGGTTTTTCCTTTTAGCTATGCCGAATATTTGGGAATAAACAATTTCGATAAAAACAAACAAACATATTTAGATTATATGAATAGCGGCGGATTGCCCGAATTGTTTTCGATAACAAAAGACGAATTAAAACGCAATTATGTATCGTCGGTAAAAGATACGGTTTTGCTGCGCGATATAATACAACGTCATCAGATCCGCGACCCCAAAATGTTGGAAGATATATTTATATTTTTAGTAAATAATGCATCTAATCTTATATCTATCAGTAGTATAGTTAAATATTTTAAGGGGCTTGGTAGAAAAACAAGTTACGATGGCGTTGCGTCTTATATCGGATTTATAGAAAATACTTATATGGTGCACAAATGCAATCGTTACGACATAAACGGAAAAGATACAATATCGGGAAATGCGAAGTATTACGTAAACGATTTATCGTACAAAAATTATTTGTTTTCGGGCTATAAATACGGAGTGGGATATATGTTAGAAAATCTGATTTATTTAGAACTTCGTCGCGCAGGTTATAATGTTTATACGGGGAATGTAAAAAATAAAGAAGTCGATTTTGTTGCTCAAAAAGGAAATGAGACATTATATATACAGGCAACGTATATGCTTGTAGATGAATCGACAATCGAGCGCGAATATTCGCCACACGAAGCGATAGCCGATAATTACAAAAAAATAGTTGTGTCGCTCGACGATTTTAAATTCCCATCAAGAAAAGGAATAGAGCACGTTCAAGCTTGGAATTTTACCGATGTTTTGAGGTAAATAACTTACAATTATAGTGGCAAAATATGGTGATTAAGATTTGGTAGTAAGTACAGTATATGCTCAAATTGCTTTTGTTGTACTCATATTTTATATATGGGTTTACTTATGCAGGAGAAGCATTTATGGTGCGTTATATCGGAGCGCAAAACAAACTAGCATTAAACAAAGCGATAAAGCTACTTTTAAAAGTTGAGTCAAGTCTACTAAGCTCTACGAACTACTCACTATTTATCTCCATAAGGAAAAAATAGAATTTATCGACCGCTAATTATAAAAAATTGCATAAATAATATACCTTTGCGGACATAAATCTTTAAAGAAGATGATCGAGAAAATTAAACAATTGTTGTCGGAAATAGAAGTTTTTATACCAAGCTCGGTAGAAGAAGTAGAAAACTTTAGGTTAGAGTATTTATCAAAAAAAGGTAAAATTTCTGTTCTATTTGATGAGTTTAGGAGTGTTTCGGCTGAAGAAAAAAAGACTTTAGGCCCAGAGATTAATAAACTGAAACAAGTTGCGACAAACAAGTTAAACGATTTAAAGACAAGCTTTACAGTTAATAATTCAGGAAAAATTGAGCTTGATTTAACTCGTCCTGGAGATATTCAAAATTTAGGCTCGCGACATCCACTCTCCATAGTGCGTAATGAAATAATATCCATATTTACAAAAATGGGCTTTTCGGTTGCAGATGGTCCAGAGATAGAAGATGATGAGCATAATTTTGGGCGTCTTAATTTTCCCGCAGATCATCCAGCTAGAGATATGCAAGATACTTTTTTTATATCTCAAGATATGAATGTTTTATTGCGTACACATACTTCTTCTGTGCAAGCTCATGAAATGGCAGAATTGAAACCCCCAATAAGAAGTCTTTCTCCAGGTAGGGTTTATCGCAATGAAGCAATTTCTGCAAGAGCACACTGTTTGTTCCATCAGATTGAAGGATTATATGTAGATGAGAACGTTTCTTTCGCAGATTTGAAACAAACTCTTGATTATTTTGCAAAAGAATTTTTTGGAGAAAAAACAAAAATTAGACTTCGTCCATCATATTTTCCTTTTACCGAACCTTCGGCTGAAGTAGATGTAACATGCTCATTGTGTGGTGGAAGTGGGTGTAATGTATGTAAGGGAACAGGTTGGTTAGAGATATTGGGGTGCGGTATGGTAGATCCAAATGTATTTGAATCAGCAGGTATGGATTCTCAAAAATATTCAGGCTTTGCATTTGGCATGGGTGTAGAACGTATCACAATGTTAAAATATGGAATTAAAGATTTACGAATATTTTTTGAAAATGATCTTAATTTTCTAGAACAATTTGTTGGTGAAGTGTAAAGAATAGCAATCTGACCGTCAGAAACTTTTGGAAAATACTAATAATTCTTAAACAATAGAATAGACTAATTATTTGCTAGAAAGATAGAGTCGAATTTGTAAGTATTATTTGCCCTTATTCCTTTGTCGGTTCTTATTAAATCGCAGCACTCATTGTAAAAATCGTGTTGAAAAACAATAACACCATTGTCGTTAAGTAATTTCTCAAGTATAAATATTTTTTCTTCTATACTTTTAAGAGGAATAAGATCATATGCAGATACCCACGCAAGAGGAATAGATGCCATAGCAGGGATTAAATCTCCAGCGAAAAATAGGTTTCGAGTATGTGTTTTTACGTATGGTAGGATAAGCCCAGGTGTGTGACCATCAAAAACAAAAATTTCTACAAATTCAGATATTTTATATGTGTCTTGTATTAAATTTAGTTTGGTTGAATTTTTTAGAAACTCGAAGTTCTTTTTGTTATATGAAGACTTCTCTCTGTAATTCGGATTAAGTGCATTTTTCCATTGAGAATTAGATATATGATGGGTTGCATTAGAGAAGACAGCTTTATATGTATTTGAAATATTATCGAAATAGCTTGTCCCTCCGCAATGATCAAAGTGTAAGTGAGAAAGTACAACATCAGTAATCATTTCAGGCTTATAACCTATCTTTTCGAGTCCATAGATTAGGTCAGATGAATAGTCAACAATATAATTATTCGTTTTTTCTTGGTTGTCGCTTCTGCCAATACCAGTGTCGCATAGAATAATTTTATTACCATCATCAATAAGCAAAGACCTGCATGCCGCTCGGCATAAATTGTTTTCATCAGAAGGATATTTTTTACTCCACATAGCTTTAGGGATAATTCCGAAAAAAGCACCCCCGTCAACCATAAATTCAGGTGTTTCGATTAAATATATTTTCATAGTTATAAATTATGCCTCAAAAATAAGCAATTTTGAATATTTCAATAATCAAATTTTTTATATTTGCGAGCAAAATAATAATGATATGACAGAAGTACAAAAAAATCAATCAAAGAAAGATACAACAACAAAGATATTGATAGGGTTGGTATCAATAATGATAATAACAATTGGAGTATTAGCTTACATGATTCATGATCTCTCAAATCAAAACAAACAAATTGCAGCAAAGAATGTTGAAGTTAATAGCGAGAAAGAAAATTTAAAAGTAGAGTTGAATACTTTATATGATGATTATGATATGTTAGAAACATCGAATGATAGCTTGAATGCAAAGATTGATGAAGAAAAAGAAAGAATAAAAACGCTTATTACAGAATTAGAAAGTGTGAAGAATTATTCTTATAGCATAAAAAAGAAATATGAAGATGAATTGTCGTCGTTGCGAACAATTATGCGTCACTATGTTTATCAAATTGACAGTCTTGATATATTAAACAAACAGTTAATTGCGGAAAATACGCAAGTAAAAGCAGAGCATACAAGAATACAAACAGAGATGGATGGAGTTGTTGAGGCAAATGAGGAATTAGAATCTAAAATTGACGCAGCTTCGGTGGTAAAAACTTCAAGTATTAGAACTATTTTCTTGAACAAAAGAGATAAGGAAGTTGATAAGGCGAGTAGAATAACAAAAATAAAAACGACTTTCACTTTAGTGGCAAATGAATTGGCTCAGAGTGGGCCAAGAAGAGTCTATATAAGGGTAATTCGTCAAGACGATTTTGT
>CAYJBL010000081.1:0-8045 GCA_964368115.1 uncultured Bacteroidales bacterium | reverse complement strand
ATTATAAAGAAATACCAGAAGCTGCTACTTATGTAGAGTTAGATTATAGCGAACCTGAAATATTGTTTGTGAATTTTGATATGGTTCAAACTATGATTGCAATCGCTTCAAAAGATACAAAATTTGAAAAAGAATTAGTTCCTGCGGTTACAATGTTTAATGAATATTACGGAGGTTCTATGTCAAGTATAGTATTCCAAGAAATTAGAGAAGCAAAAGGTCTTGCATATTCTTGTTTTGCTGCTTACGGGCAAGCTAGAGATCTTAAACAATCTAACTATATTACAGGATTTTTAAGTACTCAGCCAGATAAAATGAAAGAAGCTTTAGATGCTTTAACTGGATTATTGAATACAATGACCGTTTCTGAAATTTCATTTAAAAATAGTAAAGATGCGATTATCAAACGCCTAAATACAGAAAGAATTATTAAAGATAATATCTATTGGAATTATTTAAGCCTTAAAAAATTAGGTATTGATTATGATATTCGTAAAGACGAGTATAATGAAATCAAAAACATGGAACTTGCTGACATAGAGAAATTCTTTAATAGCAGAGTGAAAGGTAAAAATTATGACATCCTTATTATTGGCGATAAAGAAAAAATTGATTTTACTTTATTAGGAAAATATGGAAAAGTGAATGAACTTACTATCGAACAAATATTTAATTATTAGATAATTTATATTAACAGTAAAAAAACAGTCTAAAATCATATAATTTGATTTTAGACTGTTTTTTTTATTTTCTAATCTATTCAGAAATTCTGTAAAAAAGAATAGAATTTTGCAAGTTCAGATTATCTTTGGGATTATTTTATAAGAAATAGTTTGGCAGGGAAAAAGATATATTTTATTTCAGATGCGCATCTCGGTGTCGATAGTAGATTGACTTCGGATCAGCGTGAATTATTACTTATAAAATGGCTAAGCGAAATTCAAAATGACGCCAAAGAAATCAATTTTTTAGGTGATATTTTTGATTTTTGGTTCGAGTTTAAATATATAGTTCCTCGAGGATTTGCAAGGCTTTTTTCAAAAATGAGAGAATTGAGCGATTTAGGTATAAAATTGAATTATTATACTGGAAATCATGATATGTGGATATTTGATTATATTCCAAAAATTACGGGAGCAAGTTTAATTAGAGGAACTCAGATCGTCGAGTATAGTGGCAAACGATTTTTTATTGGGCATGGCGATGGTTTAGACTCTAGCGATAAAAAATACTTATTCCTTAAAAAAGTATTCTCGGCTAAATTTTTCCAATTCTGTTTCCGACTAATTCATCCAGAAATAACATTTAGAATAGCATTTGCATGGTCGAAAGCTAGTCGTAAATCACATAATTGTACAGAAAAAACAAGTTACGAAGACGAAAAACTTGTTGCATTTGCAAAATCCGTATTAGCCAAAGATAGGATTGATTTTTTTGTTTTTGGACATAGACATATCCCATTTCAAATTAAAATAGATGAGGCTGTCTTATTTACAAATATAGGTGATTGGCTTAATAATTTTACTTATGCAGAATTTGACGGAGAAAATGTTTCTATTCATAAGTACCCAATATAAAAATATAAACTCCGACTTTCGCCAGAGTTTATACTAATTTTAATCTATTAATCAATTTTTTAAGTAAGTTCTTAATTATATAAGACCTTCATGAAAAAACAAACTACATTGTTGGTTCTGCTGCTACTGGAGCAACAGATACGTAAGACTTGTTGTCTTTTTTCTTTTGGAATTTTACTATACCATCAGTTAATGCGAAAAGTGTATGATCTCTACCTATTCCTACATTAGCTCCTGGGTGATGTTTTGTTCCACGTTGGCGAACAATAATGTTCCCAGCAATCGCAACTTGACCACCATATATTTTAACTCCTAATCTCTTACTTTCGGATTCACGACCGTTACGCGAACTACCAGCTCCTTTCTTATGTGCCATTTCTGAAAATTTTTATGCGTTAATATCCTGAACTTCTATTTCTGTGTATTGTTGGCGGTGACCATTCAATACTTGATAACCTTTTCTTCTTTTCTTCTTAAAAACAAGCACTGTATCATCTTTTACGTGCCTTACTATTTTTGCAGTGATAAGTATGTTCTCAATTACTGGTGTTCCAACTGTAACATTATTTTGATTGTCTAATAAAAGAACTTTATCGAATTTAACTTCGCTTCCTTCTTCATTGTGCAAACGATTCACCAATACTTTGCTTCCTTTTTCAACTTTGAATTGTTGACCTGCTATTTCAACTACTGCGTACATTTGTATTTTATCTTATGTTATTTTTAGAAAATTCGGACTGCAAAGGTATATATATTATTTAGATCTCCAAAAAAATATTTAATTTTCTGTATCATTTATTTTTAATTTTTGATTTTCATACTTAATCGTTGTATATTTGTGCTCTTTGTTTATTGAAAAATTGAAGAAAATAATTTCCATATTAATATTAACTATAGGTGCTGTAGGGATTCTTTTTGCTCAGAAGCAATTGCCGCAGAATTTACCTAGACTAGACAGACAAAAAATACATTTTGGGTATTCTTTAGGATTGAACTCTATGGATTTTACAATTAGACCATCTGATGAGTTCGTATCTTCTTTTGATACTGTTCAATCGGTAAATGTTAGACGACTCATAGGTTTTAATATAAATATGATAGCGAATATTAGACTGACAGAATTTCTTAATCTAAGATTTACTCCAGGTATGATTTTCGGACAAAGAAATTTAGATTATAAATATGTTGAAGACGGCAATTACCATAGACATTCTATGATGATAGAATCTACATTTTTAGATTTTCCGTTATCATTAAAATATAAAGCACACAGAATTAATAATTTCAGACCGTTTATTTTAGGTGGTGTGGCTGTCAGATATGATCTTGCTGCACAGAAAAAAATAAAAGTAGATGAATATCCTAAAATTAGATTGCGTCCATTTGACGTATACTATGAAGTTGGAGTGGGGCTAGATTTCTTCTTAGAGTATTTTATGTTCGGTATTGAGATAAAATCTTCGTGGGGAACATTTAATATTGTGGAATATGATGCTTCTGAGTATACTGATTATTATGATAGGTTAAATTCACATTTTGTTACCATAGGCTTTCATTTTGAAGGTGGGAAAATCAGTAATATAAAGAAAAGAAATAAATGATTAAACAAGTAGAATTTATACTCTCTCCCGAGCAGTTATTTGCTCCAGACTATATTAAAAAAGCAATAGCACAAAAGTTTGAAATTGATATAAAAACAATCAATGAATATAGATTGTTGAGAAAATCTATTGACGCACGAAAATCGGTAAAATATAATGTAGCAATAGAATTTTCAAGCGGAAGAGATAAATTAGAATGTAATAAACCAAAGTTTATTTTTCAAGCAGTAAGCAACTCTCCTGAAGTAATTATCGTGGGAGCCGGACCAGCAGGATACTTTGCTGCAGTAAATTGTCTGCTTAAAGGACTTAAACCAATAGTTATTGAGAGAGGTAATCCAATAGAAACACGACAAGAAGATATTAATACTATTAATATAGGGAAGGATTTAAATCTTGAATCAAATTATGCTTTTGGAGAAGGAGGAGCAGGGGCATATTCGGACGGGAAACTTTATACAAGAAGTACGAAACGAGGAAATGTTCCAGAAATATTGTCTTTATTTCATTACTTTGGAGCAAATGAGGATATTTTATATGAATCCCATCCTCATATAGGTACAGATAAGCTTCCAGATATTATGCGAAATATCAGAAATAAGATTATTGAATGTGGTGGCGAAGTACATTTTAATAAAAAAGTAGATGATATTATTGTGAAAAACGGAGTAGCGAATGGTGTTGTTTGTTCAAATGGTGAAATATTTGAAGCAAAATTTGTTGTGTTAGCAACAGGACATTCGGCTAGAGATGTGTATAGCTTTTTAAAAAATAAGGAAGTTTGTTTAGAAGCAAAGGGGTTTGCGATGGGAGTTCGTGTTGAACATCCTCAAGCTCTTATTGATAGTATTAGATATAGAAGAAAAGAACGAGGAGAGTTTTTACCCGCGGCATCGTATAGTATTGCAAAACAAGTCGATGGAAGAGGTGTGTACTCTTTTTGTATGTGCCCAGGGGGACATATAATAAATTCTTCTACAGAACGCAATCAGATTGTTGTAAATGGAATGTCTAATTCAAAAAGAAATTCACCTTTTGCAAACTCTGGGATTGTAGTCGAATTGCGCCCAGAGGATTTTGGTCTATATTCGGAGATACCTGAATTTTCTGGGTTAGAATTTCAAAAACAATTAGAAAGAATGTCTTTTCAAAATAGCGCAAGTGGCTTAATGGCTCCTGCGCAGAGGTTGGGCGATTTTGTAAAAGGAACAATATCTACTAGCTTGCCAGAATCTTCATATCAACCGGGATTTGTAAATAGCCCAATGCATTTTTGGCTTCCAGAAATAATTTCCGACCGATTAAGAAAGGCATTTAAATTATTCAATAAGTCGATGAGTGGCTTTTTGACAAATGATGCAATTGTTGTAGGTGTCGAATCTCGTACTAGCAGCCCAATTAAAATTCTTAGAGATAAAGAAAATCTTGTTAGCGTAAATATTGAAGGCTTATATCCTTGTGGCGAGGGGGCAGGATATGCAGGAGGAATAGCTTCGTCTGCTGTAGATGGAATGCAAGTAATCAATAAAATAGCGCAATTATTTTAGGTGAATAAATTTAATTAGACCTAAAAATTTTAGAAATTTCATTTATTTTTTTGACAAATAAATAAAAAAGATTATTTTTGCAGTCTTAAAATGATCTTTTGACCGATGGTGTAACGGTAGCACTGCAGATTTTGGTTCTGCCTGCCAAGGTTCGAATCCTTGTCGGTCAACATTTTTTTATGACTTGTAGTGTAATAGGCATCACGCGCGGTGTTGAACTTCGAAATCTTGGTTCGAATCCTTGCGAGTCAACTAATAACCACCTTAGTTTTAGGGTGGTTTTTTTATTGAGCATTTTTGATTTACCCGAAAATAATAGTTTACGCTAATGTTAAGAAAACGTAACCCAAGAACCTTACAAATAAGTATTAATGTAGAGAGTTGTATATCTGTTTATTTTGCAAGTTTCTTGCAATTGGTGGTATGCATTTTCAATTGGTGACAATTTGTCACCGTTTCATTTTCCTCTACTTTTGCCCTTTGGTAATTCAAGCTCGCTTGAATGCGCTCGATTTGTCGTTGGTTGTATTTTATTTTGGTGGTGCATATTATAGTTATAATAGATAGTTCTTTACATCCCCTTAATTAATTCTATCGCCTTGGTTACGGTGTATGCGCCTGCTACTTCTTTGGTTTGAAAGAGCATGAAGTAGGCGAAGTTTTCGCCCGCTTGTCGTTCCCATTCGTTGCCGAGGCGGCATTTGGCGGCGCTATCGGTGTTGTCGAGGTGATCGCCTTTGGTTTCTATTAAAATTGTTTTGCCCGATTGGGTGTGTAAAATAAGGTCGGGATAGTGATTTGATTTGTAGCCATTGATACAGAAACCTTTTCCACGCTCTAAATTGCGGTGCCAAAACTCTATGTTGGGTAAGCTGCTTAGTTCTATGGCTACTTTTGTTTCGAAATCATTCATAAAGCCTTCGGATGTGTAGAGCGAATTTTTTATGTCTGCTCCTGTTTTGCTAGGTACTATTTCGGGCTTTAAATTCCAACTTGCTTTGGTTGTAATTATTTTTGCTTTTAGTAGGTCGGCGAATCGTGCTTCGGCGTAGGCATCGGCTAGCTGTCTGATTTTAGACTTTATTTTATCGGTGTAGCTCCATCGTCGTGCTAATATATCTCGTAGCTGTTCTGTATCCATACTGTCGAGCACTCGGTTTATGTACTTTTTTATCTCTTGGTCGGGAATTGGGTACATATTGCCTATGCTTTGCATTAGTTGGTGCGTAATGTCTGCTATTTGCCCTTCTTTGGGTTTGGCTAATATGTATTCGGCTATTGGCTCATTAAGAAGGTTGTCTTCGTATTTTGCAAACGATGGACGATATTCATTATTGGTTGATTGTTCGAGATCGATTTTGTATAGGTCGGAATATACTTTGTCGAAATCTATTTTTGTATCTTCGTTTGATAGCTTTCTAAATCTACAATATTTAATCCAGCATCTTTGGCTTTTTCTTTAGAAAAATGCCTGCTGTGAATCTTACTTGTTTTATTATTATTGAATACTTTTTTTATTTTATCACGTGTTTGTTTGCAATCAATAGAACGCAAAAGTATTTTATCGGCAAGTTCATTTGTTAGTTCTATAGCTTGCTCGCAAGAAAGAATAAATGTAGGGTTGTATTTAGAAATAATAGCTTGCCATAAACCCAACGAATGCGGGTTAAGTCGTACATCTTCTTTAGCTTTTTCAAATTCTTCTATTACCGACTGGCAAGCAACACCTCCAAATTGAGGGTCGAATGGACCTAATGAAGATTGTTTACCCATAATAATTTCTTTGCAAGAAACCGAAATCATAGTGCCTGCCGACATTGCCATTTGTGGAACAATGGCTCTTATGTTTTCATTGAAAATAGAATGTAAATAGTTTATTATATGTTCGGTTGCAGCTATATCGCCACCTGGAGTATGCAATATTAAATCAAGCCCTTTTGATTTATCAAGCCCCGATACAAATTTAACTATTAAAAACATACTTCCAAAGCAAGAATAATTTTTTTTTAAAAACATGAAGTTCAAATTTTATATATGAAAGATAAATGCGTACTTTTACATCACATAATGAAACGAACATGAAAAATACTCATTGTATATTACTCCAAAGGCAATGATATTTTTCATCGTGAGTCCCATCTGATCGATAAAATAATAATAAAATAAATAACAGATGAAATAACAAAATATTAATTTGTAATTTTGTCGTAATTATTTATGATAAAAAAAGAAAAGATATTATTTATTATTAATCCAATTTCTGGAATTGGAAGGCAAAAAAAAGCCGAGCGTATAATTGAAAAAACATTAGATCAAACAGTTTTTGATTATGAAATAATGTATACTAATTATGCGCACCATGCAACGGCAATAAGTTTGAGAGCTGTACTCGACGGATTTGATACTGTTGTTGCAGTTGGAGGTGATGGTTCGATAAATGATTGCGTAAAAGGTTTGGTAAAAACAGATGTGTGCTTAGGAATAATTCCAGCAGGAAGTGGAAATGGCTTGGCAAGGCATCTTCAAATCCCATTGTCCATAGAAGAAGCAATCAAAGTAATAAATAAGAGAAAAATAATATCTATTGATACAATAATGTTAAATTCAACGGTTTATGCAAGCATTGCAGGAGTCGGTTTTGATGCGTTTATTGCAGAACAATTTGCAAAATCTAGAGCAAGAGGATTTCAAACTTATTTTAGATTAATATTGCAGCATTATGCTCGCTACAAAGTTGTAAATTACGATATAGAAATAGATGGGCAAGCGATAAATACAGATGCTCTGTTTATTTGTATTGCAAACTCAAATCAGTTTGGATATAATGCTACAGTTACTCCACATGCCTTACTGGATGATGGATATATTGATGTAAGTATTGTGAAAAAAGTTCCTTTACTACACATGCCACAAACAGCGCAATTATTATTATTTAAAGAACTCGACAAATCAATGTTTGTGGATACATATAGAGCCAAAGAAGTTAGAATATTGAATAACTCAAAAATAGGAGTAAATGTTGATGGAGAATATATTGAAGAAGAATCAGATATTTTATTTTCAATAATGCCAAAATCCTTAAAAGTTATTGTTCCGTAGTCGATTTTAGTAAAAATATTCCATTATGCAACGAGTGTTAGATAGTAAATTGATGTATTTGAAAGGTGTCGGCCCAAAGATATCCGAATTGTTGCATAAAGAACTTGACTTACAATCGTATAAAGACCTATTATACTATTTTCCATATCGATATATTGATAGAAGCAGATTTTATAAAATAGATGAGCTAGATAAAGAATTGCCTTATATTCAACTTAAAG
>CAYJBL010000080.1:0-8123 GCA_964368115.1 uncultured Bacteroidales bacterium | reverse complement strand
TCTATATATCTCTTTACTCTTAGAGTAGTTATACTCGATACTATTTAGACCGTAAGCCAATTCCCCTTTAGTTATTGTCGAGTGCATATCAGCCCAAAAGGGACGATATATCGTAGATAATTGAGCTAAACCATTTATTTTTTTGCTTGCACATCTTCCTGACTATGTGCTATATTACACAAAAATATAAAAGTAATTAATAGATATTTTTTCATATTCGTTTCATATCTATAGTTAAACTTTTTTTCCAAAAGCAAAACCTATTTTCATTCCAAAAGTGAGAGTGAGATATTGGTTGACATCGATAAAACTATGATGATAATTTGATTCAGTAGGGTTTCCTACACCTACTCCTGCTCCTACAAAACCGTCAAACACAAATATATCTGAGCACTTTTGATATCCTATGGTTCCCATAAGCGTTCCCATTGATGAATTTATTCGTCTCAAAGCAAACTCTTTAGAGTCATAATCAAAACTTGTATATGCAATTTCTGGGCGCAAATAAAATCCTTGCATAAAATCATTTTGTGTTTTCTCTAAAATAAATTTATATGCCAATCTAACTATGCCTCCATCTGGAGATACTTTAAATTTATCGTTTCCCCATCCAATAATCCCAGCTGTTAATTCTATTGTTTGATTTTTGAATAAAAATCTCTCATAGCTTAACTTTGTTGAGCCTGTAACAAAACTTAAGAATGTTACTTTTAAAATATTTTTCTTCGGATTATATTCCTTAAAATTAAGATCTTGCGCAAAAACATTTGATATAGTTAAACATCCAAAACAAATAATTATTAATAGTTTTTTTTTCATGCAGCAAAAATATAGCTAACATATTAATATTCCTATTTTTGCAATTATTATTTTAATATACTTACTTTTGCATAGAAAAATTAGTAAATATTGCCTCATAACTAAAGTATAAAAACCTCTCGACTATGATAAAAAAGCTTACCTTAACAATCGTATTATGCTTTATGACTTTGATAATATTTTCACAAGTAAAAAAAATTGTGGAATATAAAATTGATGCACAAACATTTAAAATCGATAAACTTGGTAATTATTATTTTTACGCAGACAACATTATCGACAAATATGACAGCAACTTAGAGAATAAAATAAGTTTTCAAGATCAAACGTACGGTGCAATTACATCGATTGACGTATCTGACCCTATGCGTATATTAGTTTTTTACGAAAACTTTAATTCTGTTATTCTATTAGATAACTACCTTGTTAACATCGGGACTTCAATTTTGTTAGACGATCTAGAGCTATACAGCATCAAAGCTGTAGCTACTAGTCCGCTATCAGGATTTCTAGTTTTCGATTCTCAGAATTCTCAAATACTTCGCATTGACAACAATTTAAGGTCCTCAAACATGGGAAATAAATTATATTCCGTAATAAACAATTCTGAAGCTACACATCTGCTTGCATTAAATTTCATCTTACTACAATGTGATGACGGCAAATTACTCGTTTTAGATAAATTTGGAAATTTCAACACAAGCTATCATATTGAAAAAAATAGTCAAATAAGTTTTGATAATGACAATATTTATTATTTCAAAAATAATATTTTAAACTGTATAAATATTGCTACCAAACAACATAACGTAAAAACAATTCCAGAAATGGAAATAATAGATTTTGAAGTAATTGGCACAAAACTTTACATACTAACTAGAGATAAACTAATAATTTTTGAAATTCTTTAAAAAAAAATTTAACCATATCATAGACATACGTAAATCTAAAAAAACTGTAATTCAAGACAGGACAATTTACGAAGATGCTCATATATTTGCACCTAATCTACATTCGATGGGATTAATGGCTAAACGAGATTTTGAAAACTACTCAAGCCTTTTCTCTATGATGTCAGATTTCATACAAGCTCCAGACCTACTAATTTATCTACGAGCTAGTGTTCCTAAACTTGTCCAACAAATACAAGAGAGAGGGAGAAAATACGAAAACACTATAAGACTTGATTACTTAAAGCGTCTTAATGAAAGATACGAAGCATGGATGTCTGAATATAATCTTGGGAAACTATTGACTATTGATGTAGATAATCTTGATTTTATTCGCAAACCTGAGGATTTAAATTTTATTATAAATAAAATAGATGCCGAACTTCACGGATTATTCTAATTTTGAAATTTTTAACCTCATATCACACATTTTTGAAATAGTATTTATACAATGAAGCTTTATACAGAAAATTTAATAAAAAAATACGGCAAGCGAACGGTAGTAAAAGGCGTAAGCGTAGAATTAAATCAAGGCGAAATTGTAGGATTACTTGGTCCGAATGGCGCAGGCAAAACAACAACATTTTATATGATTGTTGGCCATATAAAACCTAACGAAGGTAAAATATTTTTAGGCGACACTGAAATAACTAAAGAGCCTATTTATAAAAGAGCACGAAAAGGTATTGGCTATCTAGCCCAAGAAGAAAGTGTTTTTCAGAAAATGTCAGTTCAAGACAATATCAAAGCGATATTAGAAATGACAAAACTAAGCAAGAAAGAACAGATTGAGAAAGTAGAAACCCTACTAGAAGAATTTAGTCTGAAGCATATTCGAAAAAGCATGGGCTACCAACTATCTGGTGGTGAACGCAGAAGATGTGAAATTGCGCGAGCGCTGGCTATTGACCCTAATTTTATTTTGCTTGATGAACCATTCGCAGGTGTCGACCCAATTGCCGTTGAAGATATACAAAAAATAGTTACACATCTAAAAAACAGAAATATTGGAGTACTAATTACAGATCATAACGTACACGAAACTCTAACTATTACCGATCGTGCCTACCTGCTATTCGAAGGAAATATCCTTAAAAGTGGTTCAGCAGAAGAACTTAGTGCCGACGAACAAGTTCGGAAATTATACTTAGGAGAAAAATTTGAACTAAGAAAATAATTCGATACAATATTTTGTCTGAAAACTTCGTAAAAGAAACTTGATAATACTAATTTTGCACAAATTTAAAATTGTTTAATATGCAAACTAAACTAACACTTTACAACTCATTAAGTAGAGAAAAAGAAGAATTTAAAGCTTTAAACCCTCCATTTGTAGGAATGTATGTTTGCGGTCCAACTGTATATGGAGATGCTCATTTAGGGCACGCTAGGCCAGCTATTACTTTCGATTTGTTATTTAGATATTTAAATCACTTAAAATATAGAGTTAGATACGTAAGAAACATTACAGACGTTGGTCACCTAGAAAATGATGCTGACGAAGGCGAAGATAAAGTAAGTAAAAAAGCTCGTTTAGAACAACTTGAACCTATGGAAGTTGTTCAGCATTTCTCGGATAGATATCATACTAATATGGATAGTTTGAACGTGTTAAAACCAAGTATAGAACCAAGAGCTTCAGGACATATTATCGAACAAATCGAACTTATTAAGGATATTATCAATAAAGGATATGCTTACGAAAGCAATGGCTCTGTATATTTCGATGTAAAAAAATACGACGAAAATTATCAATATGGAATACTATCTGGCAGAAAACTAGAAGATTTATATAACAATACTAGAACTCTAGATGGGCAACAGGAGAAAAAAAACAGTTTCGATTTTGCACTTTGGAAAAAAGCTTCTCCCGAACATATTATGAGATGGCCATCTCCATGGAGTGATGGATTTCCAGGTTGGCACGCAGAATGTTCTGCGATGGGACATAAATATTTAGGCGATGAATTTGATATACACGGTGGAGGTATGGATTTACTTTTCCCTCACCATGAATGTGAAATTGCTCAAAATACTGTTTTTATAGGCAAAAGAACTATCAAATATTGGTTACACAATAATATGATAACAATAAACGGCCAGAAAATGGGAAAATCACTAGGAAATTTCATCACATTAAATGAATTTTTTAACGGTGAGAACGATACACTAGAGCAAGCATATAGTCCTATGACGATTCGTTTTTTCATTCTTCAAGCTCACTACCGCTCCACTCTTGATTTTTCAAATGAAGCACTAATCGCAGCAGAAAAAGGCCTAAATAAACTTTTAAAAGGATATGAAAACCTTAATAAATTAATAGCAGCTGATTGTAGTAATATTTCGTTAATTGATGAAATATCTTCAAAATGCTACGATGCAATGAACGATGATTTAAATTCACCTATGGTTATTGCACAACTTTTTGACGCGCTAAAACTCATAAATAACGCACATAATGGTAAAGAGAATATAAATCAATTTGATATTGATAAGCTAAAACACATTTTCGATACATTTTTATTTGAAATACTTGGAATAAAACTCGAAAATACGACAAACGAAGCAAGCAGTGACTATTAATTTGCTTTTAGAGCTTCGCTTACAAGCGAAAAACAATAAAGACTATGCAACATCAGACAAAATCAGAAATGAACTAACAGATTTAGGTATTAACATTAAAGATAAAAAAGATGGTTTTGAGTGGGAAATATCATAAAAAAACATTTAACTACAAAAAAAGGAGCAACTTAAATTGCTCCTTTTTTTTTGTGATTGATCGGAGGCTCGAACTCCGGACCCCTTGCTTAAAAGGCAAGTGCTCTACCTGCTGAGCTAATCAATCCTTCCCCAAATCGGACTGCAAAAATAAAGCTATGATTTTATTTCTACAAATTTTTTTAAGTTTTTTTTTATTAAATAATATTATTTTTTTGTATTACATTAAAATACAACAAATTAAAAGGCTTCATTTTTCGACTTTTCAATAAAATATACTAAAAAATTAATGTATTAGTAATGCTAATTTAAAAATTTACTATATTAGCAAACAAAAATTAGAGACAATGAATAAAATTAACTACTTCATTATTTGCGTATTAGCAATACTTTTTAGTGTAAATGCATTTTCCCAAATTAGTCACGGTGGAGAGCCTATTAGTTTTTCTAATAATCTAAACTCAGAAATAGATCATATAGAAATACCAACCCCAAACATGGAAGAAGTTCTTCGTGAGGTTGAAAATTTTGAAAAAAATGGACAACTTTATAAAATCGCAGAGTTAATATCTACAGATGTTAGTATGAAAAATGCTGGAACATGGGATATTTTAGCTGACGGAACAGAAGTTTGGCGTTTAAAAATAAGCATTGACGGAGCGCAAGGAATAGCTCTATACTATAAAGATTTTTATCTTCCAGAGCATTCTCAATTATTTTTATATAATGAAAACAGAAAACAACTTATTGGTTCTTTCAACCATTTGAACAATCCTAGATTTTCTAAAGACTATTCGACAGAAATAATTCAAGGAGAAGTTGTGTATTTAGAATATATTCGTAGTCCTAAAGTAACAGAAGAAGCTAATATTCAAATATATCAAGCTTCATATATTTTTAGAGGCATAAAATCATTAATTGGTAAATACGAAGACAAAACACCTGGTGGTGTAGGTGTTTCTGGCACATGCCAAATAAATGTAAACTGCCCTGAAGGTAACGCATGGCAAGTACAAAAAAGAGGTGTTGCTCAAATTTTTACCGGCAACAGTTTATGTTCTGGGTCTTTAATCAACAATACCAGTAATGATGGGACTCCATACTTTCTATCTGCTGATCACTGCGGCGGTTCTGATAATGATTTTTCTGGATGGCAATTTTATTTTAACTACGAAGCAACTAACTGTAATAACCCAGTTGGCGAACCAGATTATAATACAATTATTGGTGCTGAAAAAAGAGCTCGTGGAGATGAAGATACAGGAACAGACTTCGTACTATTCGAATTAGATTGTACAGAAGATGATATTGAAGGAGTTGGGGCTTATTATAATGGTTGGAATAGAGGTTTAGAACCATCTCCAAATGGTGTATCAATCCATCACCCAGCTGGCGACATAAAAAAAATATCTACATATACCACCCCTGCTGTTGAGGCAACATACAACACAGCCCCAGCTAACGAGCATTGGAGAGTTGATTGGGAGCCTACAATTACAAGTTGGGGAATGACAGAAGGCGGGTCTTCGGGTTCTCCTTTATTTAATAATGATAAACTTATTGTTGGGACTCTAAGCGGAGGTCCATCAGAATGTGGAGCTACTGATCTTGCTTTCGATTTATATGGAAAATTTGACTACCACTGGGAATCAAACGGAAATACAAATATGGACCAACTAAAACCTTGGTTAGATCCTATGAATAGTGGCTCGCTAGTTTGTTTAGGTCGAGAACCAAACAACACAACAACACCTTCAAATCTTACTGCTGATTTTTTTGCTTCAGACTATGAAATAAGTGTTGGTGAATGTATCGACTTCTTCGACCAATCATTAGGTGGGCCAACTGTATGGATTTGGAGTTTTGAAGGAGCAGCAACTCCGAATCACACAACACAAAACCCAGTAAACATATGCTACAATATGCCAGGTGTATACGATGTAATATTAGAAATTCAAAATGAAAACGGACACGATACGCATATCTGCCACGAGTGTATTACAGTAACAGCAGATCCTAATGCGCCTCACGTAAATTTCGAATCAAATACAACTGTTATTCCTGTTGGTGGAGTTATTCATTACACAAATACTTCGATAAACGGACCATATTCACAATGGGCATGGGAGTTTGAAGGAGGGACACCATCTATTATTAATAGTGAAAATCCCCAACCTATTGCATATAACCAAATTGGCACATATAGTGTCGAATTAAGAGGGCGCAGAGTTGATGGGATACAAGATATTGAACTTAAAGAGCACTATATTACAGTTGTGCCACTTGGAACAGCAAGCCCTACATCAGACTTTACATCAAACTATACAGTTATAGAACCTGGAGAGCAAATAAATTTCATTGATCTTAGCGAAGAAAATCCATACCAATGGCTATGGGAGTTTGAAGGAGGAAATCCTTCGACAAGCAACGCGAAAAATCCAACAGGAATACAGTATGACGCTGTTGGTACATATCCAGTAACATTGACAGTTAAAAATAATTTTGGAGAAAATACACTAACCAAAACATCATACATAACGGTTTCGCTAGTTGACCCATGTATTGAAGCGCCTGTTGCCAATTTCACTGCATCAACTAGGCTAATTCCTATTGGCGGAAAAGTTAGATTTGAAAATCTTTCTACTAATTTACCATCAGACTACACTTGGTCATTTAATGGCGGAACCCCTACTTGGTCGTACGAAGGTTCTCCATCAAATACTATTCAGTATAACACTTCGGGAATCTATGATGTAACATTGACAGCAACAAATGCCTGTGGTTCTGACGTTTTAACAAAAGTCAACTATGTTTATGTTTTCTCTGAGCCAATAGGATCTTATTGCGATACAATCACAACAGTAAATCAAGGAGAAACTGTAGAAAGCATTACACCTCCTGGAACATGGGGATATATTGGAGGACACAACGGCGATAATATTAGAGGCTATGCTAACTATTTCAACACATATACATTCTCTGAGATAGAAGGTCTTGTAGTCCCAGTAACACACTCATACTATGGAGATAATGACAACTCTGTCACTTTCTACATTTTTGGCGGAGACGAAAATGGACCTACAGATACTTTAGGACAGAAAAAAGTTTTTATTAAAGACTTATTTGCTGGACAAAATAATTTAGTGAAATTTGACACTCCTATTCAAGTTGATGGTCCATTCTACGCTGGATTTAGCGTAAGAAATAAAGATGATGATAACGATGGATCTAACGATGATTTATTTGCAGTACCTATAGTTACAACTAGAGGAGCAAATCCAGAGAACAACGATATGTTTATTTTCAAATCAGGAGAATGGCATACTACAAACGAACTATATAACTTTAGTTCTGCGCTATCTATAAAACCTATTACTTGTTTATTAGATGTTGAGCAATTAATTGCAGACGATAATATTAACATCTACCCTAACCCATCAAATGGAGAATTTACAATTGATATCGCAGATAAGTCTAGCAATATTACTATTGAAATTTTCGATTATACTGGAAAACAAATATTATTAAATAATAATTTGGAAGATAATGAAATCAAAGTAAATTTAAGTTCACATCCTAACGGGATTTATTTGATTAAAATTATTAATGGCAATTCGTCAGTAACCAAGAAAATTA
>CAYJBL010000079.1:7512-8143 GCA_964368115.1 uncultured Bacteroidales bacterium | reverse complement strand
AACATTAGCAAATGATTCTCATAAAGTTTCGTGTAAAACAATTGCTATGTTGCAGAAAATAGGCGAAATAGGAGTGGTAAGAGTAATTGCAACAGGCAGAAGTTTGTTCTCTCTCCGTACTGTAATTGATGATGATTTTCCAATCGATTATGTAATTTTTTCGGCTGGAATCGGAATTTATGATTGGAAAAACAAGACACTACTAGATTCAAATTTATTAAACGCAGACGATACAGACATTATTTGTAATTATTTAATAAATAATAATTATGATTTTATGGCACAATTGCCAGTACCTGAGAATTATAGATTTTATTATAATGGCAATATTGATCAAAATTCTGATTTCCGTAGTAGAATAAGTCATTATTCAAATTTAGGAGTTAAGTTAGAGCAAAAATGCCCAAAACAAGCCACTCAATTTGTTGTAATTTGCTCCCAAGACAATGGATTATATGATGAGATAAGATTTAAATTCTCAAATCTTAAAGTGCTAAAGGCAACAAGCCCATTGGATAAAAAATCTATTTGGATTGAGATACTACCCAAAGGCATAAGTAAGGTATCTGGAATAAAATTTATTCAGAATTTAATAAATATAGATACAGAAAATATTGTAACTGTAGGAAAT
>CAYJBL010000079.1:2556-7502 GCA_964368115.1 uncultured Bacteroidales bacterium | reverse complement strand
TATATTGTGTCAAATGCACCAGATGAATTGAAAACAGAATTTAATAATATAGATTCAAATAACGATGATGGAGTAGCGCATTTGATTGATAAACTTTATGCTTCTAAAATCCATTGATTTCAAAATATAAGCTAGGTAGCATAAGTAAGAACCCAACAATAACAAGAATTAGAATAAGTTTCCAAACAAATTTAAACCATAAATTGTAAGGTACTTTTGCAATTCCAAGACACCCTATAAGGACACCAGAAGTAGGAGTGATCATATTTGTAAATCCATCGCCAAATTGAAATGCGAGTACAGTTGTTTGTCGTGCAATTCCAATTAAATCAGAAAATGGTGCCATAATAGGAATTGTCAGATAAACAATTTGGTAATTTCATTTGCAGAACAATTCATAGCTATACCACTTGAAAGTCCCATTCCAAAAAATAATGCACCTATTTCCATTACGTACCATTCGTAACCCATTACTCCAATAATCAAGAATACTATAGTAAATGCCAGTAAATTAAGTATGTAAAAGTGAACAGATTTGCGAAGGGTGAAAAATGATATTATTGCAAAACATATACTAGCAATCGGAATTGCAGGAAGCTCGAACGATGAATTTCCAACTGTTAATACTGAATTTTGATAATTAAAAGAAAAGGCTGAAAGTATACCTAATAAAATTATGAAACTTACCCATGCACTTTTAGGAGTATAATATTTTATAATTTCAGAGTTCTCTGATTTGTGTTTTCTCCAGTGTTCATCTATTTGAAAGGTAAGACTTTTTTGAGGATTTCGCTTAATCTTTCGCGCATATAAGAGAATAAATGTAAAACCAACAGTATTTAGAACAATCCAACATATTACACGATATTCCCAACCGCTAAAAATTGGTAAATCAGATAAACCTTGAGCAATACCAATAGTAAAAGGATTAAGTATTGCTCCAGCAAAACCGAGATGTGCAGCTACATACACGAGGCAAACACCAACAATTGAATCATAACCCATTGAAATTGATAATGGTACGAGTATAATGACAAATGCAATAGTTTCTTCACTCATTCCAAAAATAGCTCCAAATAAGCTAAATAGTGTCATTATCATTACCATAATGATATTGTCGATACCAATACGTTTTAATAGTTTTACTTTTTCAAGTTTTTTTGTCGCATTAATAAATGTCATGATACCAACATCCAAAGCTTTACTTGCATTCATTATCCAAAATGCACCACCTATAAGTAGAATGAAAACTATAATATTTGCTTGTTCGACAAAACCATTGAAAATAGAAGAGAAAATTTGCCAAGTTTGAGGTTCTGGTTCCACATAATTAAAAGAATCGTCAAGAATTACTGTTCTAGTCTTTCCATTATCCATCAATTTTTCTGTTCGTTCAAATTCTCCAGCAGGTATTAACCATGTTAAAATTGCTGATATAACGACTATTGAAAATACAATAACGTATGTATGTGGTACTTTTTTTAACATAAAATAAATTTTGCGCAAAATACAAAAAAAAGTATAAATTTGCAGTTCATTTTGAGCCCAGATGGTGAAATCGGTAGACACGCCAGCTTGAGGGGCTGGTGCTCGCAAGGGTGTGCAAGTTCGAGTCTTGTTCTGGGCACAGAAAGAAAATAAGAAGTTTGTCTGATAATTGAAATTAGGCAAACTTTTTTCTATATTAATTTATACCTTATATAATAGTTTTATACTTTTGTGGAAAAATATTATCATGATAGTAATTACTGGTGCAGCGGGTTTTATTGGAAGCAATCTTGTTTTAGAATTGCAAAAAAGAACTTATAACGACTTAATTTTAGTTGACGACTATTCAAATAAAGAGAAGGAAGAAAATTATAAGTCAGTAAAACCAAATCAATTGATTCATAGAAATGATTTTTTTGAATGGTTAGATGCTAATCATAAGCAGGTTCAATTTATCTTTCACTTAGGTGCACGAACAAATACAGCAGAGTTTGATTATAGCGTTCTCGAAAAACTAAACCTAAATTACACAAAAGATGTTTTTACAAAGTGTGTAAAATATGGATTGCCGATGCTTTATGCATCATCGGGTGCAACTTATGGTTATGGTGAACATGGTTTTAGTGATAATACTAATCCAGAAATATTAAAACCTCTAAATCCGTATGGAGTGTCAAAAAATGAATTTGATAAATGGCTGTTGCAGCAAAATGAAAAACCATTTTTTTGGGCTGGATTGAAATTCTTTAATGTATATGGTCCAAATGAGTACCATAAACATAGAATGGCTTCGGTAGTATATCATGCTTATAACCAAATTGTAGACACTGGAAAAATGAAATTGTTTAGATCGCATAATCCAGAATTTATGGATGGCTGCCAACAACGAGATTTTATTTATGTAAAAGATGTTTGCGATATTATGATTTTCTTTATGGAAACACGCGAAAATTCTGGAATTTACAATGTTGGAACAGGAAGAGTTGGGACATTTAACGAACTTGCAGAATCGGTGTTCAAAGCTATGTCAAAGGAAGTTGAAATAGAGTATATCGACATTCCAGAAGATATTAGAGATAAATACCAATATTATACTCTTGCTGATGTTTCTAAACTAAGAAAAATCGGCTATGAAAAAGAATTTTATACCTTAAAAGAAGGTGTAAAAGATTATGTGACAAATTATTTATCGATTAGATCTAAAAACTAATAATATGTCAGATTCTGGAGAACGAAAATTTATTGGAGAAGTTGTAGAAAGTGAAAATGAAAATTCTGCACTTCTTGTAAATAGTGGTATTTCTCAACCACCTCAAGTAAACCCAAATTTTATTAAACATCGAAAGCAAAAACAATTGCTAAGTGTTGACGAGTATGTAAATGGAATTATTAGTGGTGACATCAATATATTAAGTAGAGCTATTACATTAGTCGAGAGTACATTGTCTGAACATTTTGATATTTCGCAACAGATTATTGAGCAATGTTTGATGTTTGAAAAACCAAGTTTGCGAATAGGAATAACAGGTGTTCCTGGAGTTGGAAAATCTACGTTTATAGAATCCTTAGGAATGCATATTGTTGAGCAAGGACACAAACTTGCGGTACTAGCGGTAGACCCAAGTAGCAATAGGAGTAAAGGCTCTATTTTGGGCGATAAAACAAGAATGGAAAATTTATCCATTCATAAAAATGCATTTATTCGTCCATCTCCATCTGCAGGTTCTTTAGGAGGTGTAGCACGAAAAACTAGAGAAACGATTATCCTTTGTGAAGCAGCAGGTTATGATACGATTTTTATCGAAACAGTAGGAGTAGGACAGTCCGAAACGGCAGTACATTCTATGGTAGATTTTTTCCTATTGTTGATGCTTTCCGGTGCAGGTGACGAACTACAAGGTATAAAACGAGGAATAATGGAAATGGCAGACTTAATTGCTATTACAAAAGCAGATGGCGAAAATATTACAAAAGCAAAATTAGCACAAGCGCAATATGCAAATGTCTTACATTTATTTCCACCAACAGAATCGGGATGGATGCCAAAAGCTGTAACTTGTTCTTCATTAGAGAATAAAGGTGTCTCAGAATTATGGACAAACATCTTAGAATATAAAGACCATGTTAGTTCTAATGCTTATTTTGAGAAAAATAGACAAGGACAAGCTAAATATTGGATGTTCGAAACAATAAATTCAGTAGTGAAAGATAATTTTTATAAAAATCAAAATGTGATTTCTATGCTCGAAAATTATGAAAAACAAGTTTCTGAAAATAAGATAAGTAGCTTTATTGCTGCAAATAAACTATTAGATATATATTTTAATAAATAAGCTGCCTATAAAATAATTAGATAATAGTAAGCATGATAGGACTAAAAATCTTTTACGAAACATTAAAACAATTAAATATTAATTTTGAGTATTATGAATCTCCAAGAGATTATAATAATGAGGACGATATAATTTTTTGGAATAAAATCGATGCTATGAGATGTAAAAATCTATTTATGAGAAATCATAAAGGAAATAGACATTTTTTGATTATATCAGATTATTATAAAGACATTAAAATAAAAGCTTTGGAAGATAAACTCCAAAAAGGTAAAATTTCATTTGCATCACAACAAAGAATAGATAAATGGATAAAAGGTGTGCCTGGAGCAATTTCTGTTTTTAATCTTTTCAACGACGAAACAAATCATGTTGAAGTATTTATAGATAAATCGGTGAAAAATGCAAATAAATTAACCTTCTTACCAAATGATTTAAATGCTTTACTCGCAATTTCGTATGACGATTTTATCAGTATATTAGATTATTCTAATAATACATATCAATTTATTGACTTACTATAAATTGTATAAATAAATCAACATATTCTTCATAAAAATATATTTTAAAATAATAATTGTAAAAAACAATTATTAAATTTGATACCTTGAAAAATATATAATTAAATAAATAGAACGTATGAAAAGAAAGTATTTTGTAATAGGTCTATTGGCAGTAAGTGCAATAGCATGTAACGAATCAGAAAAGAAAACGAAAATGGTGTATCCAGAAACAGCTACAGAAAATATTCAAGACGAATATTTTGGAACAGTAGTAAATGATCCTTATAGATGGTTAGAAGATGATAATTCTGAAGCTACAGCAGATTGGGTGAAAAAACAAAACGAATTAACAAATTCGTACTTAGATGAAATTCCTTATCGTCAGAAAATGAAACAAAGACTTACAGAGATCTGGGATTATCCAAAACAATCGGCACCAACTCGAAAAGGTGGAAAATATTTTTATTATAAGAACAATGGATTACAAAATCAATCTGTATTGTACTATTCAAATTCTATTGATGAAGATAAAGAGATGATTTTATTAGATCCAAACGAATTGGCAGCAGATGGGACAGTGTCACTAAGCACAGTTGAAATATCTGAAGACGCAAAATATCTT
>CAYJBL010000079.1:0-2546 GCA_964368115.1 uncultured Bacteroidales bacterium | reverse complement strand
CAGGTAGCGACTGGCAAGAAATTTTTATCAGAGATATTGAAACAGGCAAAGATTTAAAAGACCATTTAAAATGGGTTAAGTTTTCAGGAATTGCTTGGAGTGGAAATGGGTTTTACTATACAAAATATCCTCAACCAGCAGAAGGGCAAGAATTATCAGGTGTAAATACAAACTCAAAAATTTATTATCATGAATTAGGAACAGATCAATCTGAAGATAAATTGATATATGAAGATCCTGCTAATCCTGAAGTTGGATATTCGGCAAGTGTAACAGATAATAATAAATACCTTATTATTTATGCAACAGAATCAACTTCTGGAAATGCACTATTTTGCATGGAATTAAGTAAAGCAAGTGTTCCAGTCGTGAAAATTATTACAGAGTTTAACAAAGATTTTACAGTGATAGATGAATTAAACGATGAGCTATATGTTCTTACAAATCATAATGCACCAAAATATAAAGTTGTAAAAATTAACTTAAGTAATCCAGATGAGAGCAATTGGCAAGATTTCATTCCAGAAAGTGAAGGTGTATTAAAAAGCATTACAAACATTGGAGGTAGATATATTGCAAATTATATGGTAGATGCCCATTCATCGGTTAAAATTTTTGATGAAAATGGAAAGTATCTTCATGATTTAGATAATAAAGAAATCGGAACAATAAGTGGGTTTTCAGGAGAAAAGAAAGATGGATTTACATTTTATACAGTTATTTCATTCAACAATCCAGCAACAGTATATCACTATGATATAGCTGAAAATAAATCTACAGAACACCAAGTTTCACAAATAAAATTTGATACAGAAAATTATGAAACAAAACAAGTTTTCTATGAATCAAAAGATGGAACAAAAGTACCTATGTTTATTGTGTCGAAAAAAGGAATAAAGTTAGATGGTAGCAATCCAACATTATTATATGGTTATGGAGGTTTTAATATTTCGTTAACACCAAGTTTTAGTGTTTCACGTTTGTTATGGTTAGAACAAGGTGGTGTTGTTGCAGTTGCAAATTTACGTGGCGGTGGCGAATATGGTGAAGAATGGCATAGAGCAGGAACAATAATGCAAAAACAAAATGTTTTTGACGATTTTATTGCAGCAGCAGAATATTTAATAAATGAAAAATATACATCGCCAAAACGTTTAGCTATTCAAGGTGGTTCAAACGGTGGATTATTGGTAGGTGCAGTAACAAATCAGCGTCCAGATTTATTTGCAGTGGCATTACCTGCAGTGGGAGTAATGGATATGTTACGTTATCATAAATTTACAATTGGAAGATATTGGGCAACAGATTATGGAACTAGCGAAGATAGCAAAGAAATGTTTGAATATTTATATGCATATAGTCCTGTTCATTCTATTAAAGAAGGAATCGATTATCCAGCTGTTCTTGTAACAACTGCCGATCATGACGATAGAGTTGTACCAGCTCACTCGTTCAAGTATATTGCAAATCTTCAAAAAATACATAAAGGAGCAAATCCAACACTTATAAGAATAGAAACAAATGCTGGTCATGGTGCAGGTAAACCTACATCTAAAGTGATTGAAGAAGTTGTTGATATTTATTCTTTTACATTTAAAAATATGGAATTTACCCCTGAGTATAAATAAAAAGATAATTTTCTTGATAATACTGAAACTGTCTCAAATTATGTTTGAGGCAGTTTTTTTATCAATATGTTACTCGTATTCGAATTTGCGAATAAAGAAATTAGGATTAAAGTTTATGCTTAAACCAAAAGAGTAGTTTAATTGAGAATCGTTAATATCTAAGTAAGTGTCAATATATGCAGAAATATTTAATTTTTTAGCTAACTCTTTTGTGTACGAGAATTTTGCAGTAAACATATTTCTGTTTTTCGAGTAAAAATCATTGTTGATACTCGAAACAGAAGAGTACATTGAACTTCCAAGAATAGAGTAAAAATCTCTTGAATTCCAATATCCAAGCATTATTTGTCCGTGCTTATGTGTAAGTAATAAATTGGGATAAAAACCAAATCCATCATCAAAAGGTAAGTACATCGATTTTTTTAAATCTAAAAATGAACAGAAGTATCCTGATAATTCAATCTTTTTGAAAAATGAATTAGTTAAGTTTTTTGATGCGCTAATACCAGTAACATAATTAATTGTAGAATATGAAGCTTCGTCATAATTGCTAATTTGTCCACCCAAATGATTACCTAGAATTTGAAGAGGAATACTAATATTGAACGATGAACTAGGGTCTAAAAGAGAATATTTAAGGCTAACACCTCCAGTAAATATTTCAGGGATAGAATCGCCTTTAAATATAAATTGTTCCCAGTCTACCCACACATCAAACCATAATTTTGGAGAAGTGTAACAAAATTGTACGCCAGATTCTAAGTTTCTAAAATATTGCCAAGTATGATCAAAAATAGGTTCAATAAGTTGATGATGAACATTTCCTTTTATACTTCCGAGAATTAGTTCTAAATTTTCACTTAATTTTACATTAGCAGATACAATTGGCGTTACATGTGCAAATTTGTCTATTCCACT
>CAYJBL010000078.1:0-8149 GCA_964368115.1 uncultured Bacteroidales bacterium | reverse complement strand
TTTTGTAGTGCTAGCTTTCTGAAAACGAGAGTAGTTAATCTCTGCAATTGCAATCCATGCTTCTGTAAAATCTGGGTATTCTTGAATAATTTTTGCAAAGTCAGCTTCTGCATCATCAACTTTTCCACTCATTATGTTTTTTACAGCCTTTTCATATTTTTTTAGAAGATTTTTATCTTCAACTTCATTACAAAACTTATTCTCTGTTTGAGAGTAACTTTGTTGAAATAAGATGAATATAAATGCAAATAGTATGTAGATAGTTTTGCTCATATTATATTTTTTACAAATATATTAATATTTTTTACAATTGAGATTTTATAGGACTAAATCCTTATATAACTAGACAAATCTTAGTCATTTGATTGGGTTAAATATTTTACACAGTGCTCAAGTTTTATTCCTCTAGAACCCTTTATGAGGAAAAATTTATTTGTCTGCGTATGCTCGGATAAATATTTAATTATCTCTTCGTAAGAATTGAAAAACATAAAATTGTACTCATTTTTAAATGAATAAAAATATTTTCCTACAAGGTAAATGTCTTTAAATTCACCATTGTTTACACTGTCTAATATTTTTTTATGCTCAATTTTACTTTCATCTCCAAGTTCAAGCATATCTCCAAGAATTAGGCATTTATTGTTTTCATCTAATTTTTTAAAATTATCAATTGCGCTAGCCATACTTGTAGGATTTGCATTGTAATAATCTAATATTAATGTATTTTTCTCGTCTTTAACCAGCTGTGATCTATTGTTTTGTGGGAAATAACTATTTATTGCACTGTCTATTTTTTCTGCAGGTATATTAAAATAATTGCCAATAGTAATCGCGCATAATATATTTTCAAAGTTATACTCTCCAAATAAATTGGAAACGGCAAGCCCATTTTCGCTTCTGCATTTCCATTTTATTGTATTTGTAAAATCATTGCTTGTATTTTTTATTATTTCACCATGACAAAAAGGATTATTTGTCTTACCATAACTAATTGATTTTTTATTGTTTAAAAGTTTGTTAAGGATTTCGTTATCTGTGTTACTAAAAATAGTCCCATTGTTTTGAATAATATATTCGAAAAGCTCGTTTTTAGCTTGTTTACCCCCCTCAAACCCCCCAAATCCTTCTAAGTGCGCTTTCCCATTATTTGTGATAATACCGTAGTTTGGTTCAGCAATTTTACATAATAAGCTAATCTCTCCAATGTGATTAGCTCCCATTTCTACAATTCCTATTTCAATATCTTTATTCATTGCCAATAATGTAAGTGGAACTCCGATATGATTATTGAGATTTCCTTGTGTGTACGCAACTCGGAATTTTTGATCAAGAACGCGTGCAAGAATTTCTTTAGTTGTTGTTTTGCCATTTGTTCCAGTTATTGCAATAATTGGGATATTTAATATTTTGCGATGATGGTTAGCTAAGTCTTGAAGTGTTTTTAGACTGTCGTTTACAACAAAAACATCGTCATAGTTTAAATATTTTGGATCACTACAAACACAGGCATTGCACCCGCTTGCTAATGCCTTTTCAACAAAATTATTTCCATCAAAGTTTTCTCCTTTAAGAGCAAAGAAGATAGAATTTGGTTTAATATCTCTTGTATCTGTACAAATTTGCTGACTTTCAATAAATCTTTTATAAATAGTCTCTATTTGGTTCATAATTTTTAAATTAATAATTAAAAAGCCTGTCTAATAGTTTGATGTATTAAGACAGGCTTTTTAATAAAATTTATATTATTATTATTTTTCTATTGTTTGAGTTCCAACTCTGTCCATTGCACATCTGAAGCCAATGTCAGCACGTGAAAGTTTCTCATCTAAGAAACGTCTAGTTCCTGGAACAAGCCAATATGCACGGTCTTTCCAAGAGCCACCTTTGAATACTCTAGATCTATCAGTAACTAGAGAAGCCATTGTTGTTGCAGAGGTTGCTCCAGTTCCTTTATTTCTTTTTGGATTAGCGTTGTCAAAATCACCAAATCCCCATTCTCCAAATTCTCCCCATTCTCCAGATTTGTACATTTGAGAGGTTTGGTTGCTAAAAAATTGGTCAGGGTATACAACACTACCGTCTGCAAGTTGAAGACTTCCATTAGGAAGAATAGTTGAACCATCAGGCATTAGAATATTACCATCTCCAGTTTTTTCATGTCCAGATGGCAGTATATAAGTTTTATTTTGAATGTCAACTTTCACACCATTTGGCAATAATATTTCGTTTCCACCAGACATCAAAGTTGCACCAGGGTAAATTTCACCAACATTTTCAGCTGTTAAAGATTCGCTTACAGGGTCATTAACTTTTTCTTCATTAGATTCAACAGCATATCTTTCATCTTGATTCCAATAGCCCTCTCCACCTGTACCTGGTATTAGGGACTCAAGATCTCCGTCAAGATAATTACGATTATCTGAAGTTGTATAGTTCTCTCTACTAAAGCAAGATTCATCTCTTACTGATTTCTTTAAGATTTTACCTGTATAATCGAAATAGTTTTCTGCTTCAGGAGTTAGTTCCACATCACCAGAACGTGGGTCAATGATAACTTGATAATCAGTATAAACGTTTCCTCTGAATGGTCTAAATTCTTCTTCATCTTCAAACGAAAGATCTCTATATACGTCCATTACCCATTCGTTTACATTCCCAGCCATGTCGTATAATCCATAATCGTTTGGCCAGTATGATTTAACTGGAGCTGAAATAGCGTGCTCATCGTTAAGATATCCAGCAACCCCCATATTATCTCCTCTACCTCTCATAGAGTTAGCCATAATTTTACCTCTATCACTATTTTGGGCATCATTTCTTATATAGTGTCCATTCCATGGATAAAGTCTTCTTTCATAAATTCTCTCTTGAGTTTGGTTTCCAATGTAAGCAAGAGCAGCAAATTCCCATTCTGCTTCAGTTGGAAGTCTATATCTAGGTAAGAATATACCATCTTCAATTTTTACCCATCTTCTGTCTTCACCAGTATTTACGTTTCCTCCTTTACGTCCAGCTCTTAGTGTTGCTGGATCTACATATAAGTTAGATATTTTTCCGTCAGGGCCACCGTCACCCATTTCGCTTATAGAAAGATCTAAATTATCTGCATAAATTAGATACGAATCTGTGTTAAAATGTTTAGCTTGATCTTGAGGCGCGATATATTTATCAATAATACCTTCTCTTAACAAAATAAGTTCGTTAACACGGTCTGTACGCCATTCACAATATTTAGATGCTTGAACCCACGATACTCCAACTACAGGGTATTGTTCGTATGCTGGATGTCTTAAGTATAGTTCAACCATAGGTTCGTTGTACGCTAGGCGTTCTCTCCATACTAAAGTATCAGGTAATGCTTCTCTGTAAAGGAAACGATAATCCGAAGAGTATACATATGATAACCAATTTAAATATTCTCTGTAGTCAATGTTTCTAACTTCTGTCTCGTCCATATAAAATGAAGGAACAGAAACTCTTCTTGGAATATTATTCCAATTGTACATCACGTCTTGTTCTGTTCGTCCCATCGAGAATGTACCTCCCTCGATAAACACTAGCCCAGGACCAGTTTCTTGTTCATAGCCTGTATGGTTCTCAAATCCGCCAAAATTTGGGTCATTGTAGTTCCATCCAGTAGTATTTGATACTTCATTTTTACATGAGCTAACTAAAATTGCTCCTGCAAATATTGTTATGATAATCAAAATATTTCTTTTCATGACTATAATGTTTAATTTTTACAATTATATATTATACTATATATTAATAATTAAAATGATGGACAACTAATTGTCGTAAGTTTTTTGTTTTTAACTCGGCATGGTAATACAAATGCTACAGAAACTTCGTGTGCTCCTAATGTTGAGTTACTAAGTGCAGATACCGTAAAGTCGTAGCTATATGCAAAGCGTAAATTATCTTGTTTAAATCCAACTAGCATAATGAATGAGTCGTAGTGGAAGTTGAAGTTTTGGCGCAACCAGAATCCAGTTACAAGTTTTTTGCGAGATAAATATAGCCCCCAATTAAATTGTTGGAATTTTCCTTGTTGGTGAAATAACAGTTGTGGAGCTATTGTAAGTTCTCCGTTTCTATATCTATTACTATTAATAGGAATTTCTGTTCCAAAGTGTGCCGAAATTTTTAGAGGAAGAATAGCATCACTACCTATCAAAAATGATTCTGATGGTTGAGTAAGGTGATGAAAAGCTAGCCCTAAGAATATTTTATCAGTATAAGCTATCATTCCAGTAGAAAAGTCAACATAGTTTCTTTGTTCATTAAACTTTGATTGACTTTCAAGAGTTTCGTATATTGGTCCATAAAGAGGATGAATCATATCAGGGAAAACAAACTCCCAATTAACACTCTTCGTTACAAATGTAGCTTGAAATCCTGCAGAAATGAAGAAATTTCTTGTAACAGGTAGTGTGTACGAGTACATACCACTTATTTGATTAGTTTTGATCGCTCCGTTTTCTCCTTGTACGTCATTTAGTACGTGTATCCCTATTCCTCCTTGAATTGCATTTAAATGCTGGTCGTATGACGCACTAAATGTAGAGAATGTAGATCCGTATGCAGGCCATTGATTGCGATAATTAAAACTAAATCTAGGGCATTTCTCTGAACCAGCGAATGCAGGATTTAGGTATAACGAGTTCGCATAGAACTGTGAAAAATGAGCATCTTGAGCCTTTATTGTAAAGTAACCACCTAATAATAAGAGGTTTAAAATAATTATAAATCGTTTAACCATAACATCTTTCTTAATCAAGAATGTGCAAAATTAATAATTTTCTTCTAAGTAGAAAATATAAACGACAATATTAAGCTATTTTTGTCGTTTAGAAAAATAATCGAATAACTTTTTTTTGAAATATGAAAAAAAATATACTTCTGGGAGCGTATTTGTTGTTTTGCGTATCATTGACAGCACAAAATATTGTAATATCAGATTCATTAATATGGCAAGAAAGCCTAAAAATGATTGATGAAAATGGTAATCAAAAAAAAATGTTAAGTTTTTACGGGGCGCAAAATAGAGATTTTGATTTGTTGCCTATATATTTTAGAAAAACTAAGGCAGGTGCAGATGTAAATATACAAAAAGTAGAAACTATTTCAGAAGTATATGAAGAAATAACTGCAGATGAATTAGAAAATATTGAAAACATAGAGAATATTCAAAGCGCACCAGAAATAAACACTGTGGTTAGCTTGTTCAGAAAAAATGCATATATAGGTTTTGAATTACTTCCGATACGAAAAAATAAAATTTCTGGTGTTTATGAGAAGCTTGTGAAATTTGAATATAAAATACACTATAATAATGTATATTTAGACAAAACTTCAAATACGTTCACAAATACGTCTGTATTAAATTCAGGAAAGTGGTATAAGATGAGAGTTTCTGAATCTGGAATATATAAATTAACTTACGAACAATTGGTAGATATGGGATTTTCTAATTTTTCAAATATTGGAGTATTCGGCTATGGAGGAATACTTCCGAAAATAGTAGGAGAACCAATTTATGACGATCTGCCAGAGCGACCAATACAAAAAGTAGATGCAAATTCAAACTCTACTTTTGATGCTGGAGATTACTTATTATTTTATGCAGATGGACCACATAAAATAAATTTTGACCCGACAGGAGATTTTGGACACGAATATAATACATATTCGTCTTATTCTTATTATTTTGTGTCAGACCAAGGAACTTGGAAGCAACCAAGCTTGCAAAATTCGCTTGATTCATTTGATGAGCAAACTAGTACTTACGATGACTATGTATTTTTAGAAAAAGATACATTAAATTTGATGTCAACAGGAAGAAATTGGTTTTGGAGAGAGTTTGATTATTATTTAAATCATAGTTTTAATACAACAATTCCAAATGTTTCGTTAAAAGATACGGTAGAAGTAAAAATAGCATTGGTTGCTCGTTCTAGTATTAGGAGTCGCTTTGATATTATAATAAATGGTTTATCTCAACCACAAATATCAATTGAGTCCGTTACTACATCTGCACTTGCAGCTTATGCAAAAGAAAATACGTTAAATACATTTAGAGTAATACCAAGTTCAGATGATTTTAATATCGATATAAAATATACAAAAACATCAACCAATTCGGAAGGATGGCTTGATTACATTAGTTTCAAATTGCGAAGAGAATTAAAATTGAATGGAGGATATTTGAACTTTAGAAACACAAAAACTGTATCAGCAAATAATAAAGTGCAATACAATTTAAGCAATGTTAATTCATCTACTATAGTGTGGGATATCACAAATAGAACAGAAGCAAAAAAAATAAATGTGAATTCTGTAGGGAATAGCTTAAGTTTTGTTGCAGATGCATCGGATTTGAGAGAGTACGTAGCTTTTAATGTTAGCTCATCTTTTCCGTCGCCGCAATATTTAGGAACATCTGATGTAGGAGCGATAAAGAATCAAAATTTACACTCGTACACCGAAGCGGATTTAATCATTGTTACTCATCCTGATTTTTATTCTACGGCTGAAGATATTAAACAGATGCACGAAACATATGATGACTTAAAAGTTATATTAGTGATGCCAAATGAAATATATAACGAATTTTCATCAGGAGCTCCAGATGTTGCTGCGATTAGAAATTTTGTAAAAATGATCTATGACAGAGCCAATACAGAATCTGAAATTCCTCAAAACCTATTATTGTTGGGAGATGGAACTTATGACAATTATGGAATTTCAGAAGATGCAACAAATTTTATATTGACATATCAATCTTTTGAGTCTTTATTGCCAGCAAGAACTTATGTGACAGATGATTTTTATGTTTTTCTAGATGATGGCGAAGGTGATATTGATGGTAATCATGATATAGATATGGGAGTCGGGCGTTTGCCAGTAAAAACACAGAGTGAAGCAAATGGAATCCTTAATAAAATGAAGGCATATTATAGTTCTGCAACACATGGAAATTGGAAGAATAATATATTGATTGTAGCGGATGATGCAGAAGATAATGAGCCATTTCATCAAACTCAAGCAAATAATTTGGCTATACAACTGGAAAATAGCTATCCTTGGCTAAATATTGAAAAAGTATTTTTAGATGATTTTGAACAAGAATCAACAGCGCAAGGGCATAAATATCCAGATGTTAATCAGGCAATAACAGACAATATCAATAATGGAGTTATGCTTGTTGAATGGATTGGGCATGGTAATGAAAAATCGTGGGCACATGAAAGTGTTTTGACACTGAATATGATAGCGGCGTGGGAAAATTTTAATAAATATCCAATATTTGTAACAGCAACCTGTGAATTTTCTCCATATGATAAACACGAGTTAGTGTCAGGAGGAGAAGAAATAATTTTAAATCCGAATGGAGGTGGAATAGCTCTATTTACAACTACAAGAATAGCATTTTCTGCAAGTAACGCATTGTTGTCATCTCGTTTTCACGATTATGTTTTCTCCGATGATAGTAATGGAAAAGTAAATTCGCTAGGAATGTCCGTAATAAAGGCAAAAAATTCGCTAATTGGTGATACAAATAAGCGTGTATTTGCCTTGTTAGCAAATCCAGCTATGAGACCTTCGCAACCAAAATATTCGGCAACAACGACAAAAATAAATAATCAGCTAATTAGTGAATTTAGTGATACAATAAAAGCTCAAAGTCACATAACAATAGAAAATGGAATATACAACACGAGGTAATGATGGTTATGCTCCATTGACATATTTGGCACAAAAAAATATAATTTTCAAAGGTCAAGCGAGTGTTAAGAATGGTAAATTTAGTTTTAATTTTATTGTACCTATTGATATTGCCTATTTCTTTGATTCAGGGAAAATTAGTTATTATGCAAGTAATTCATCAGATATAGAAGCAAAGGGATATTATGCTGATTTTATTATTGGAGGAACAGCAGATAGTCTGTCTAATGATAAAAGTGGTCCGATAATAGATTTGTTTATGAATGATGAAAAATTTGTACCAGGAGGAATGACAAATGAAAATCCTACGTTGATAGCAAAACTGCAAGACGAATCAGGGTTAAATACTGTGGGAAGTGGAATAGGACATGATATAACTTTAACAATAGATAATAATGCAACAGACGTTATTGTATTA
>CAYJBL010000077.1:5920-8336 GCA_964368115.1 uncultured Bacteroidales bacterium | reverse complement strand
TATGTGTATAATGTAAAAAATGTATTTAAATAAAGCGTCAAACGAGAAAAAAAATGAATGGTATGTGATGCGAGCAACGTATGGAAGGGAACTAAAAGCGAAAGATATTTTTACCGAAAATTCGATCGAATGTTTTATCCCAATGCGTCACAAAGTACTATCTAGAAATGGAAAAAAAGAAAAAAAACTGGTGCCAGCAATAAATAATTTAATATTTATAAAGAGCACTAGCGAAGAAATATTAAAATTTAGACCTCAGATTCCATATGTGAAATTTATATATAATACGGAAAATCAAAAACTTGTTGTTCCTAATTCACAAATGGAGCAATTCATTAAAATATCAGAGACTAATGATGAGAGTTTAATGTATTTTGATCCTAAAGAAATAAATCTAAAAGAAGGAACACCGATCCGAATACATGGAAAAAATACAGCATTTGATGGAGTTGAAGGTGTTTTTATTAAAGTAAGAGGAAAGCGTAACAAGCAATTAGTAGTCTCATTGAATGGAATAATTGCAATTGCAGCAACTGTGGACATCGATTTAATTGAAGAGATAAAATCATAATAAAAATGAAAAATTTTGCATTAATAGGAGCAGGTGGATATATTGCTCCAAGGCATTTACGTGCGATAAAAGATACAAATAATAGGCTGGTTGCAGCTTATGACAAATTTGATAGCGTAGGTATTATGGATAGTTATTTTCCAGGTTGTTCTTTTTTTGTTGAAAATGAACAATTTGATAGATATTGTTCAAAAGTAAGAAATACAAAAGATAATATTGATTGGCTGGCTATTTGTACGCCAAATCACACTCATGACGCATTTATTCGTTACGGACTACGTATAGGTGCAAATGTTATATGCGAAAAACCAGTTGTGTTAAACCCATATAATGTTGATGCGTTGGTGCAGTTGGAAAAAGAAACTGGTTGTAAGGCATATAATATTTTACAATTACGCTTGCATGATTCTATAATTGCTTTAAAACATAAAATTGAAAATGGACCAAAAGATAAAGTTTATAACATTGACCTTACTTACATAACGTCTCGCGGAAATTGGTATTACACATCGTGGAAAGGAGATGAACACAAAAGTGGAGGCGTTGCTACAAACATTGGAGTGCATTTTTATGACATGCTCACATGGATATTTGGAAATGTAAAAGAAAATATTGTTCATGTGAAATCTCACGATAGAGTTTCTGGATATTTAGAGTTAGAAAAGGCTAGAGTTAGATATTTCTTAAGCATAAATTCAGATCACTTGCCATCAAATGCCGTACAAGGAGAGAAGAAGACATATCGCACAATTATGATCGATGGAGAAGAATTTGAATTTAGCGAAGGGTTTACTGAATTACATACAAAAAGCTATCAACATATTCTTGATGGAGAAGGATTCAGAATATCTGAAGCGAAAAATTGTATTGAAATAGTATCTAATATCCGTAATTCTAATCCAATAGGCTTACAAGGGGACTATCATCCTCTGGCTAAATTTCCATTAAGTCAGCATCCTTTTGGTTGGTAAAACTAAAAAACAATAAAGTAGTTTAATGTTTAATAACCTGAAAGATTTACATATTGAAGGTGAAGTTTATTGCGATAAACTACATAGAACTATTTATTCAACTGATGCGTCGGCATATCGTGAACTACCACTTGGTGTCGCATATCCAAAGACGAATGACGATATTAAGATAATAATAAAATTTGCAAAAGAAAAAGGTATATCAATTATTCCACGAACAGCAGGAACCTCATTAGCAGGGCAGGTTGTTGGTGATGGTTTGATTGTTGACGTTTCAAAATATTTGAATAAAATAATTGAAATAAATCCTGACGAGAAATGGGTAAGAGTACAGCCATGTATTGTACTAGACGAACTAAATATATATTGCCAAAAGTACGATTTGTTTTTTGCGCCAGAAGCTTCAACATCAAATAGATGTCAAATTGGAGGTATGGTAGGAAATAATGCATGTGGATCTCATTCATTAGTTTACGGAAGTACTAGAGAACATTTATTAGAGGCAAAAGTTTTATTAAGCGATTCAAGTGAAATTTTGCTGAAATCACTTACCAAAGCAGAAATTGATGTGAAAATTAGTGAATCAAGCCTAGAAGGAGCAATATATTCAGGAATAATTAAGCAATTATCAAATAAAGAAAATCAAAAAGAAATAATAGAAAATTTTCCAGACCGTACTTTAACTAGACGAAATACAGGTTATGCCTTAGATGAGTTGTTGTATAGTTCGTATTTTGATGAAAATGAAAAAAATGATTTTAATCTATGTAAATTACTAGCTGGTTCAGAAGGAACACTAGCATTTATTACAGAGCTAAAACTAAATTTAGAGTCTTTACCGCCAAATAATAAGGCAGTATTGCATTGCATTGTA
>CAYJBL010000077.1:5164-5910 GCA_964368115.1 uncultured Bacteroidales bacterium | reverse complement strand
AAGAATCATTTAATGCAAATTTAATTGCATTAAAACATAAGCCAGTAGCAATAGAACTGATAGATGGAAAAATATTAGATTTAAGTAAGCAGAATATATCTCAAAGAAAAAATAGATTTTTTATAGAAGGAGATCCTGATGCAGTGTTAATAATTGAACTTGCAGAAGAGACGGAGGAACTTATATTTGATAAAGCGAACAAAATTATAACTGAATTAAAATCTCAAAATATGGGATATCATTATCCAATAATATATGAAAATGATATTTCAAAAGTATGGGAATTGAGAAAAGCAGGCTTAGGATTGCTTTCAGGAATGCAAGGAGATGCAAAACCTGTTTCTGTAATAGAAGATACAGCTGTAACACCGCAGAGATTGCCAGATTATATGAGCGATTTTAAGATAATGATGGATGAATATGGCTTAAGTTGTGTCTATCATGCTCATATAGCAACAGGTGAACTACATTTACGACCAATACTAAATTTAAAGAAAAATAGAGATAGAGAATTATTCCGTAAAGTGGCTACAGATTGTGCGAAACTTGTTAAAAAACATAGAGGAAGCTTAAGTGGCGAACATGGTGATGGTAGATTAAGAGGAGAATTTATTCCATTGCTTTTTGGTGAAAAAGTATATGGACTAATGAAAGATATAAAAGCAATTTGGGATAAAGACAACATATTTAATAAAGGAAAAATTGTAGACACTCCTCCAATGGATGAGTTTTTACGATATAAGGAT
>CAYJBL010000077.1:0-5117 GCA_964368115.1 uncultured Bacteroidales bacterium | reverse complement strand
CACTACGATTTAAATAGAGTGCCACTAAGAACATTTTTAGTGGCTAATATATCAAAAATTCATAAACTTGCATCATGTATGCCTCAGTTGTATAATGCAGTATCGGTTAATAAATTTACGTCAAATTTATTGAAAAAAACAATTGGGTTTGCAAAAGAAAGAGAGTTACCAAAACTTTATAAAACAAGTTTGAAGGCATGGTACAATAAAAATTATAAACCAAATAAGAATCCTAAAAAGACTATATATTTGTTTGTGGATGAGTTTACAAATTATATGGATGTGGAAGTAGGTATAGCATTTATAAATTTATTAAGTAAATTAGGTTATAATATATTGATTTCAAAGCATGTGGATAGTGGAAGGGCAGAGATGTCAAAAGGGCTTTTAAAGCAAGCAAAATCAAAGGCTGAGAATAATATAAAATTGTTAAAAGATATTGTAAATGATGACAGTCCTCTGGTAGGAATAGAGCCCTCTGCATTATTGTCGTTTAGAGACGAATATCTAGATTTAGTTTGTGAGGAGCACAAGAATGATGCGTTAAATTTATCTAAAAATGTGTTGCTGTACGATGAATTTATAGTTAAAGAAATAGAGAAAGGAAATATCATAGAAGAATATTTTGGAGATAATAAGGCCGAAATTAAGTTACATGGACATTGTCATCAAAAATCATTGGCATCGGTTGAACCATCAAAAATAATGTTATCTTTACCAACGAATTATAGTGTAGATGTGATACCTTCGGGTTGTTGTGGAATGGCAGGTTCGTTTGGTTATGAAAAAGAACATTATGATTTGTCTATTCAAATCGGCGAAACAAGTCTTTTCCCAGAATTAAGAAAAATACATGATGAGGTAATAATATCTGCACCTGGAACAAGTTGTAGACAGCAAATAAAAGAAGGTGTAGGTAAAATAGCTTATCATCCAATTGAATTATTGTATAATATTTTAAAATAAACATAATTATGAAAGAACTCTTATTAAGAAAAATTGAAAACAAAGAAATTATTGTAGGTGTAGTTGGTCTTGGATATGTAGGATTACCACTTGCAGTAGAAAAAGCAAAAGTTGGATTTAAAACTATCGGTTTTGACGTTCAGAACGAAAAAGTAGAGATGGTTAATAAGGGAAAAAATTATATTGGCGATGTTGTTGATAGTGACCTTAAAAAAATTGTAGATAATGGTATGCTTTCGGCAACAACTGATTTTTCATTTATTAAAGATGTGGATTTTGTAGCAATATGTGTGCCAACTCCTTTAGATACTCATCAGCAGCCAGATATTAGTTATGTTGAAAATTCAACAAAAGAAATTGCAAAATATTTAACAAAAGGAACTATGGTTGTTTTGGAATCTACAACTTATCCAGGAACAACAGAAGAATTATTAAAGCCAATTTTAGAAGATGGTTCTGGATTGAAATGTGGAGAAGATTTTTATTTAGGCTTTTCTCCAGAAAGAGTAGATCCAGGAAATTTAACGTTTAAAACAAAAAATACACCAAAAGTTGTAGGGGCAATAGGCGAAGAGGCAAGAGAAGTTATTGCTGCAATGTATTCGGCGGTATTAGAGGATTGCGTTCATGTGGTATCGTCACCTGCTGTTGCAGAAATGACAAAAATACTTGAAAATACATATCGTAATATTAATATTGGTTTAATAAATGAGTTAGCAATACTTTGTAATAAAATGGAAATCAATTTATGGGAAGTAATTGATGCAGCAAAAACAAAACCTTTTGGTTTTACGCCATTTTATCCTGGTCCAGGATTAGGAGGACATTGTATCCCATTAGATCCATACTATCTAAGTTGGAAAGCAAGAGAATTTGGATTTCATACTTCAATGATAGAAGCATCAATGATGATAAATGATAAAATGCCAGAATATACAATAGAGCGAACAGCGTTAATGTTGAATAAATTCAAAAAATCATTGAATGGAGCAAATGTATTAGCTTTAGGTGTTGCCTACAAACAAGATATAGACGATTATAGAGAATCACCAGCATTAAGAGTAATTGAATTATTGCAAGAAAAAGGAGTGAATGTTAAATTTTATGATCCTTATATTGAAAAATATAAATACAAAGGTGAAATTTATCAAGGAGAAAAAGATTTAACAGCAGATTTGATCAAAAAATCGGATTTAGTAATTGTATTATCTGGTCATACAAATGTTGATTATGATTTTGTTCAGCAAAATGCAATAGCGATATTTGATACAAAAAATGCAATGACACAAGTTGAAAATAGAGACAACATTGAACTATTATAATTATGGAGTATTTTGTTCACGAGTCATCGTATGTTGATGATAATGTAAGTATAGGAAAAGGTACAAAAATATGGCATTTTTGTCATATTCAGATAGGTGCTAATCTTGGTGAAAAATGTTCATTAGGTCAGAATGTTAATATTGGAAACAATGTGAAAATTGGAAACAATGTTAGAATTCAAAACAATGTATCTGTTTATGAAGGAGTAGAAATTGAGGACAATGTTTTTTGTGGCCCTTCTTGTGTATTTACAAATGTGACAACTCCACGTTCTCATTTTCCAGTGGGAGGAATATATGCAAAAACTTTAATAAAAGAAGGGGCATCGCTGGGAGCAAATAGTACAATAGTATGCGGACATACAGTTGGTCGTTCTGCATTAATTGCAGCTGGAGCTGTTGTAACAAAAGATGTGAAAGACTTTGCATTAATGGCTGGTGTGCCAGCTAAGCAAATTGGATGGGTTTGTGAATGTGGAGAACGTTTACAAGAAAATCTGGTATGCAAATGTGGACGCACATATATACTTGATGGAGATATATTGAAAAAAAATATATAATGTAAATATCATATATGGAATTTAGAGATTTAAAAAAACAGTATCAAATTCTAAAAAATGAATTAGATCAAGCAATGATAGATGTAGCTACTTCAGGTACTTATATCGGAGGCAAATATGTTACTAATTTTGAAAGTGATTTAGCAGAATATGTGAATGTAAAGCATTGTATCTCATGTGCAAACGGGACAGATGCATTGTCATTAGCATTGATGGCTTGGAATATAAAAGAAGGAGATGCAGTATTTGTTCCTGATTTTACATTTTTTGCTTCGGCAGAAGTGGTCGCATTTGAAGGGGCTACACCAATATTTGTCGATGTAGATAAAAATACATTTAACATATCTACTATTGATTTAGAAAAAGCAATTGTAAAAGTAATAGCAGAAGGAAAATTATCACCAAAAGTAATTATTGCAGTAGATTTATTTGGTTTACCAGCAAATTATCCAGAAATAAGAAAAATTGCAGACAAGTATAATTTATTAATTCTTGAAGATGGTGCTCAGGGCTTTGGTGGAGCAATAAACGGAAAGCGAGCATGTAGTTTTGGAGATATTTCGACAACTTCGTTTTTTCCAGCAAAACCTTTAGGATGTTATGGTGATGGAGGAGCAATATTTACGGATAATGATGAGTGGGCAGAATTGATCAATTCGTTTAAAGTTCATGGAAAAGGGAGCTTCAAATATGACAATGTAAGAGTAGGTGTGAATTCTCGTTTGGATTCAATTCAAGCAGCAATTCTTAGTGTAAAGTTTAGAGCTTTCAAAGAAAATGAACTTGAAAATATAAATAAAGCAGCATTGAAATATACAGACTTACTGAATAATTACGTAAAAACACCATTTATCCCTGATGGGTATTATTCTAGTTGGGCTCAGTATACAATACAATTAGAATCAAAGGAGCAGCGTGATAGAATACAATCAAAATTAAATGAGATTGGTATCCCAACTATGGTATATTATCCAACACCAATGCGAAAGCAAACAGCATTTAATGATTTGAAAATACCTACCGATGCTTGTGATGTAGCAAATACATTATGTAAAACAGTATTGTCACTACCAATACATCCGTATATTGACAGCAACGATATAGAAACTATTGCACAAGCAGTTATTGGTAATTTATAAGGATTTTAAATTATGCCAAATAAGTTAAGGACAACAGTATTAATAATATTATTCGACTTTCTAGTCGCGGTTTTTGCGTTTTGGGTTTCTAAATATTTTGGAAAAACATTACAATGGAATTGGATATTCATGTCTGCTTTTATTTGGGTTGTTTTAGGCCTTGTATCTAATAAGTTAAGGTTTAGTCAATACAAACGATTGAGATATTTCTTTAGTGGAGTATTGTTGATAAATATTATTACAACCTTTTTATTATTTTTATTGTACGAGTATTTTATAGATACATATGAATATGATAGATCTCTATTGTTTTCTGCAGGTATAATTTATTTATTAGAATGTTGTATTTATTATAGTGCACGAATATTTGTATTTAATAAAATTCCATTTTTTTACGAAGAACCTATAATTAGTGATAAAATAGAGTATGTAAGTGATAAGCAATTTGATGAAAATGTAACAAATAAAGATGCAGAAAAACTTGTATCTCTTGTAAGTGAAGGAATCAAAAATCCTTTAGAAAGTATATTATCTTCAAAATTAATTGACAATACGCTTGTACTTGATACAAAAAATCCTGGAGAAATAGATAAAAGATTAGAATCGCCAACGCTAATAATACATAAAAAAATCTTAAATAATATAAAATATATAGATAAGGTATTGGCAAGCACAAACTTTAAATTAGCAGACAATGGATATGTATTATGTCATTGTGTTACTGCAGCGATTCATAAGGAGAAAATTATGCGGAAGAACCCTGTAATAATAAACAAGTTTTTTTGTATGGGTGACTATTTTATTCATAGAGTACTTCCAAAATTACCTTATACAGCAAGATTTTATTTTGGAATAACAGGAGGAAAGAATAGAGTTATTACAAGAGTTGAGGTCTTGGGTAGGTTGTATAGATCTGGATTTGAGGTGGTAGCTGAGAAAATTATTTCAGATGAATTTTATGTAGTTGCAAAAAAGATTAAAGAACCAATTGAAAAAATAAAAAAAGCAAAAGAATTAAATGAAGAAGAAAAAGATAAAGAGCTATCAAATCTTATTATCGAGAATCTAATGATCAAACAAAGAGGACATCTGTTGATAAAGCGCGAACAGTTATATGAAGAATTGCTTTA
>CAYJBL010000076.1:8009-8339 GCA_964368115.1 uncultured Bacteroidales bacterium | reverse complement strand
TTGCATTTGTAATTGCCCTATTATTTAAGAACCATTGGTAGCTTAAATCGCTTCCAGCGGCACTAGTAATAATGTTAAGTTCTTCTTTCTCGCAAATTTCTTGAGATGTTGGTTGCCATACAATTGTTGGCATTGGTATTATTTCAATTTGCGAAGAATTTGAGTTTGAATATCCACATATGTTACTAACTCTACAGTGATATGAACCATTATTATTTATGTTTGTAGCAACAAAACTTAGAGTGTTCGAGATTTCATTTGAAAGAATAGCTCCATTTTTGTACCATGAATAACTTAGAGGATCTTCGCCTGTTGCAGTAACACTTAGTT